>NZ_LARF01000055.1:0-10536 GCF_000980385.1 Ruminococcus sp. N15.MGS-57 | reverse complement strand
TGCCCTTACAACGCTGTTTCAGTATAAGTCCACGTTTTACTCTACATATGTTGAAAGCGGTGTAAGACGAAGGACGCTTGCGGAAAAGCTCAGGAAGATACCCCTTTCATACTTTGGCAAGAAAGACCTTGCCGACCTTACAAACACTATCATGACGGACTGTGCAATGATAGAAACAGGCTCTTCGCATTGGATACCTGAGCTTGTGGGCGGTATCGCCTCTACTACTATCATTGTTATAAGCTTGTTTTTCTTTGACTGGAGAATGGCTCTTGCTTCAGTTTGGGTAATGCCGGTAGCATTTATGATAGTTATTTCTTCAAAGAAGGTTATGTCAAGGATACACGAAAAGACGATGAAATATCGTATAGATTGCATTGACGGCATTCAGGAGGGGCTTGAAACTCTCCGTGACCTGCGTTCATACAACATGACAGAGAAATACTCTGAGGGGCTTGAAAAGAAGATAAAGGCTGTGGAAAAGCACGCTATCGTGGCGGAGTTTGCAAATGCGGTGTTCGTATGCTCAGCGCAGATGATACTAAAGCTCGGTATTGGAACTGTGGCTGTTGTGGGAAGTTCGCTTCTTGTAAAGGATGAGATAACGGTGCTGACGTTCTTTATGTTCCTGCTGGTGGTAACAAGAATGTATGAGCCGCTTCAGATAGCGCTTCAGAATTTGGCTGCTATAATAAGCCTTGACGCAAACTGCAATCGTATGGACGAGATACTTTCGCACGAGGAGCAGTCGGGCAGTGATAAGCTTGACAACAAGGGTTATGATATCACATTCGACCATGTTGCTTTCTCATACAAGAGTGAAGAGCAGGTGCTTTCCGATGTAAGTTTCACTGCAAAGCAAGGGGAGATAACAGCGCTTATCGGTCCGTCTGGCGTAGGAAAGACCACTGTTGCAAGGCTTGCGGCAAGATTTTGGGATAATGACAAGGGTAAGATAACTGTTGGCGGAATGAATGTTGCAGACGTTGACCCTGAGAAGCTTTTGTCACTTTACTCTATCGTTTTCCAAGATGTAACGCTGTTTAACAACACTGTTATGGAGAATATCAGGATAGGCAGAAAGGACGCAACGGACGAGGAGGTTATGGCGGCGGCAAGGCTTGCACACTGCGAGGATTTTGTTGAGAAGATGCCTGACAAGTGGAACAGCATGATAGGAGAGAACGGCTCGGAGCTTTCGGGCGGTGAAAGACAGCGTATATCCATAGCGAGGGCATTTCTAAAGGACGCTCCTATCATTCTTATGGACGAGGCTACGGCTTCTCTGGACGTTGACAACGAGTCGCTTATACAGGAGTCTATCGCAAAGCTTATACAGAACAAGACTGTGCTTATAATAGCACACAGAATGAGAACTGTTGACGGTGTGGACAAGATAGTTGTGCTTAAAGACGGCAAGGTGGCTGAGACAGGCTCGCCTGAGGCGCTTAAAAAGGCTAACGGTATCTACAAGCACATGGTTGAGATGCAGATTTGCTCGGAGAAATGGAAATACTGATATGAATAGAAACCACCGCTGGGAGGAAAGCTCTCGGCGGTGGTTTTGGTTTGTTTGCGTATTATTTTGCGGAGATGTTTCCGCCTTCTGATTTTTTGATAAGACCTGCGGTGAGAGCTTTTTTCAGGGTGTAGCTTATTACGCTCTCCGTTATGCCCACAGCTCTTGTGTAGCCGAATTTCTTGGCTGTTTCTCTTACGAGGTCGGCTTCTGAAAGGCTTATCTGCTGGCAAAGCACTTCTTTCACGGCGTTTATTATCTCCTCGGAGGGGATATCCTCCATGCTTCGCTTGTTGGTATCATCGCTTGTGCGATAGATAGAATAGCTTTCAGGGGATTGCCCCTCTTTCCAAAGGAAAACTCTGTTTTCATCGGCTGTGGCGAATGGTGAAACGCCTTGTGCGGCATCGGCAAAGACGCTTTCCACTCTTGAGCCGCTTCGTGTTATGCCCCATGCGGTGAAAACTTTTCTCATGAAAAGCTTCTCGCTTATTGGTGCTTCGACAGCGATTATCTTTTCGGCTGTTTCCCTTATTTTCTGCTTGTTTTCTGGCTTATAAAAGTCATCAGATGTACCCATTATGCCAATATCTGCGGTCACATAGGGCTGTGCAAAGGCTGATGTGAGGGCGGAAGCTTCTTCTTTTTCAAACTGCGATGTGGAATAGACGGCAGGCTTTGAGGAGGGAGCGGTTTCGGCTTCATGCTTTGGTGCGCTGTCTATGGCGGCTTTTATGTTTCCCAGAACTCGGTCCTTATCGTCAAACCAATCGAGCGTCCACACTCTCAGGATATTCCAGCCAAGACCGTTAAGTACGCTTGGCTGTAGGATAAATCTATCCTGTGCGGTTGAGCTGTGGAGAGTGTTTTCACCATCAAGGAGTATGCCCAAGAGATACTCCTTTTCGTTGTCAGGGTCGATTATGCCGATATCAACTTTGAACTCGGAGCTTCCGATGTTGCATTTCACTCCATAGCCAAGCTCTTTTATGGCTTTTGCGATACACTCTGTTACAGTGCTGTCGCTTGTGCTTTTTGTGGTGCTGTGGGCTGTTACGGCAAGCTTTCCACGCTCGGCAAACTCCAGGAAGCCTTTAAGTCCTGCAACGCCCTCGGAACGTGTTCTTGAAAGGTCTATCTGCTCAGGACGGAGGACAGAGTAGACTATCATGGCTTTTCTTGCACGGGATATTGCTACATTAAGTCTTCGCCAGCCGCCGTCACGGTTGAGAGGGCCGAAGTTCATTGAAACTTGTCCCTTTTCGTCAGGACCATAGCCGACGGAGAAGAGTATAACGTCACGTTCGTCGCCCTGGACGTTTTCAAGGTTTTTGATGAAGACCGGCTCTGGTGACTTTCTGTCAAGCTCTTCAAGCTCAGGGTGGTTTGCCCACTCTTCGCAGAGCATATCGTCAATGAGATTTTGCTGAACGGAGCTGAATGTTACAACACCTATGCTGTCATTGCGGAGCTTTTCATCGCTCATTCGTCTTATTATCTCGTCAACAACGGCTCTTGCTTCCGCCTTGTTCTGCTTTGTTCTGCCCTTGTCATAGTGACCCTCGGGGTGGATAATGCTCACCTTTGAAATGAGGTCGTTATGGGACGGGAATGTGAGAAGCTTATTGTCATAGTATTTCATGTTGCTGTAGGCAATAAGGCTCTCGTGGCGTGAACGATAATGCCATTTGAGATACTGCTACGGCATGGAGATAGCAAGGCAATCGTCAAGGAGGCTTTCAAGGTCTTCTTTTTCGCTGTTTTCTTCGTCTATCCGATTTGAGGAGAAAAAGTTTGTTGGTGGGAGCTGTTTAGGGTCGCCAACAATAACAACGTTCTCGCCCCTTGCGATAGTGCCTGCGGCTTCGGCTGTTGGCAGCTGTGAAGCTTCGTCAAAGATAACAAGGTCGAATTTCGGGAATGACGGGTCTATATACTGTGCAACTGATATGGGGCTCATGAGCATACAAGGGCAGAGCTTGCGGAGAAGATTTGGTATCTTATCGAAAAGGCTTCTAAGCGACATCATTCTGCCGTTGCTCTTTATGGCACGTTTGAGTATGCCCATTTCAGAGGTGGAAGCACAGGCTGAGCCTTGGGCAGGTATTTTTGCGGAAAGACGAGCCAAAAGCTCCTGTATAGTCAGGCGTGAGAATTTATCGAGAGTGTCTTTGAACTGTGTGATAAGGTCGTTTGCACTGTTACTGCTGAACTGGCTAAGACGTTTATCGCTGTTTATTATCATAAGTGCAAGCTGATAGTTTAGCGTGCAGGAGAATGCTTTTTCTACGTTTTCGCTGTCAACATTGCCTGTGCGGTAGCTTTCGCTGACACCTGAAAGTCCGTTGTCTGAAAGCTCTTTGTCAACGCTGTTGAACTGGGCGGCATATCTAAGCTTATCGGCGTTTTCGGCATAGGTATTAAGCTTTTCTGCAGATGAGCCAAGCCAATCTGCACTTGCTTCTATGGCGGTCATGTTGGCTGAGAAGCTGTCCTCAAAGGCTGAAAGCTTTTCAAGGAACGAGGAGAGAGCCTGTCCTTCAGAAGTGCAGTTTGCTTTTCCGATAGTCTGAGCCATTTGTGCAGGGTCAGCACCAGCTTTCTGGTTAATGGCATTCATAATGCTGTCGGTTTTTGAAACGGCTTTTTCAAGGACATTCCAATCGGTCTGCTCGTTCATGTAAATACCTGTGAGAAGCGCTGTTACATCTGACGGCAGGCTTCGCAGGAAGTCTTTCTTTTCGCTTATGGTGCAAAACTTATCGAGAATTTCACCAAGGTTTGCTTTTGTAACGGAAGCAGGGTCTTTGGCGTGGAGCTTTAGGCTTTTTACAAGCTTGCCAAGTTTCATTGCTTTTGGCAGGAACCAGCTTTGAACTGCCTGCTTGTATACCATTCTTGACTCTGAGGCAGGGAAGTCAAAGACGCTTTTTTCAAAGCTTGTGAGTATATCCGAGGAAAGACTGCTGTATTCTTTGCCCATTGACACGGTGCCCTTTATCTTCTGCATTGCAAGGTCATAGTGTGGTGCGCAGAGAAGTCCGTCAAGAAGTTCACCGTCAGCGGTGGAAGCTTTGTATATGTCAGAAAGCATTTTTACTGCTGTCTTGTCAAGGTCACCGCTGTAGCTATAAGCCTGTGCGAGAGTTTGTGCGCACTGAGAGGAAGCGGTGGCTTTTTGGGCAAGGTCGGCGGCTTCAGTGTGGAACTTGTCGCGCTGTTCCATAGAATATGATGTAATGCCGATATCTTTAAGTGGGAAGTCGGCAAAGTTGCCTGTTTCGGCTATGGCTATTGAATATCTATGCACAAGGTCGCTGAAGCGGTCGAGAGTTTCCTTTGCTATGTTTGTGAGAATATCTTTTGAAACTGATATTTTGTCTTTTTCGGATATACTGCGCTCATAGGCTGATATAGCTTCGTAAAGGGTCACACCACAGTTACGCTTTTCGTGAAGTGCGGTTATGGTATCGTTGAGCTGGGCTTTCTGAGCTTTGAGCCTTGCGGCTTCGGTTGAATACTCCTCGGGAGATTTTATTTTGCCCACTTCAAGGGCTTTGTCAAGCTCTGCAAGGACAGTGGTCTTGTTTGTTTTATTGGAGTGGAGTTCAAGGCAGAACGGGTCAAGCCCCAGATTTGCAAGACGTTTCTGCACCACGTTGAGGGCTGCCATTTTTTCGGCAACGAACAGCACAGACTTGTCATTGTAGAGGGCGTTTGCTATCATATTTGTGATAGTCTGAGATTTTCCTGTTCCAGGAGGGCCGTGGAGGACAAAGCTTTGTCCGCTTCCTGCTGCGGCAATGGCGGCAAGCTGTGAGGAGTCTGCACTCATTGGCACTGCCATGTTTTCAAGGTCAAGGTCGGAATCTATATTCTCAGGGGTTATGCTTATATCCTCGGGGGCATAGGTGAGAGAGCCAGCCATAAGGCTGGACACCACCTTGTTTTGGCTTATCTCCTCTGAGCGGTTGCGAAGGTCGTTCCACATTACGAACTGGCTGAACGAGAACAGACCGATAAAGGCATATTCCTCGATGTTCCAACGCTTTTTGCCCATAACCGCCTGACGGATAGTATTGAAAACAAGGGGCAGGTCAATGCCATGTTCGTCAAGTGGGAGAGGGTCAAGACCTGTGATACTGATGCCGTGGTCTTGACGGAGATATTCAAGAAGCGTGACGTTTATCTGAGTTTCTTCCTGTCTGCTCCTTATTATATAGCCCTTATTGCGTGTGTTGCGGACGATATCTATAGGGATAAGCACCAAAGGGGCATAGCGTGGCTTTTCGGAAAGGTCGCTTTCATACCAGCGGAGAAGTCCCAGAGCGAGGAAAAGGGTGTTGCTGCCGTTTTCCTCCATGCTCACCTTTGCGGAGCGGTAGAGGCTTTTAAGGGCAGTGTCAAGGTCGGCTTCATTAAGGAACGTTCTTATGCGGTTGTTTTTGAACTCGTTCTCGGCGATATTTGTCACAAGGTCCTTTTCGTTCTCGATAGCGAATATTTTTGCGTCACGAGTGGAAACTGTCCACTCGGTAGGTATTTCCATGATACGGAAGTCACTTCCGCTTGCAAGCTCGTCCTCAAGCTTTCCAAGGTCGGCGGTCATAAGCTGCATGGTGTTCTTTGTGACACGGAAGTTCAAAAGAGAATTTCGCAGGCTGAAATCAAGAAGCTTTCTTTCCCATATGCGCATTTTTGTGACGGGTTTATCGTTGCCCTCTGCCACTTTGCCAAGAAGCGAGCTGTTAAGCTCGGAGGGGGCGAGCATCTCTTTTGGCTTGTCGGATTCTTCTGCAAGCTGCAGACCTGAATAGGTTTGCTCGGGACGCAGTGGGATAGGTCTTATGCCACTTCCACGGGTGCGGATAATGTCTATGACGCATTGAAATTCCATGTTGCTTATATGGTCTTTGCCGTGTTTCATGGCATGGTCGAAACGCTCGACATCGTGAACGTTGCTGTCAACAAAGTCTGTACACTCCACAAGGAGCATTTCTTCGGCATTTTCTGCAATGCGCTTTTCAATGGCGGAAACATCGTCAACGCAACAATCTGCGAAAGTTTCGTTTTCAAGCCAACAGCCGCAGAATGCGTGACCTGTCATGAAAAACAGCAGAGGGTGAAGTCCCACCGCTTCAAGGCAGGCGGCATAAAGCACCGCAAGGTCAAGACAAGTACCCATTTTCTGCTTCAAGACCTTATGCGGCAGGCGTATCCTCTGACCTATGATTTCATAGCTTGCAGGGGGATCGTTGTAGACTATTTTCTGTTGGACGAGGGCGGCAAAAATTGCTGCCATTTGAAGCTTCACGTTGTTTGGGTTGTTGGTCTGATAGCCTGTGAAAGAGGGGTCGCCTTTCCACTTTTTCAGGAACGTGGAAGCGTCATGAATAACTGGGGAGAGCGCAGGGTGATTTGGCGTAACAAATGCGGCTATCATCTCTGGCATTATGTTCAAACCGCTCCACTGATCGCAGGCGAGAAGCTCTATAGTGTTCTGATAGGTGAAGATATTTTCACCATTTTGAAGCACCTCAATGGTGATATTGCCCACCATTTTTTCTGTAAGAGAGAAAAGAAGATCTGTGTTGGTAGATATCCTCACGGGGGATATCTCGGCAGAACTTTTTGCGGGGATAGAGCCGATATGATATGTAAATTCCTTTGCAAACTCAGGCTCAAAGGTTATTTTAAGTCCGATATTCTCAAGGGCTTCTTCTGAGTTGTTATTTACTACAAGGCTTCTTATGACAGGGACATAGTTTTGCTGCATGGCAAAGTTTATAGATGCGTTTATGTGTCCGCCGACAGTGACGATATTATCCACTTTTACCCCTCCGATAATAATTTTTTTAATAAGGAACACCGAACAAGAAGCGTGCGGTGCAGTCATATGTACTCATTATAGCACAAATAAACACATTGTGCAATATTTTTCCTTAGGACAGGATATGCTATATAAAAAGTAAACCCATTGTTCATAGTATCTTTATTGAATAGGTGGGAGGGTTGTGCTATAATACACTTTGAAATTCAATAGAAAATTTGGAAAGGTGAAAGCTATGGAAAGAATACTTGATTGGAACAAATATCTTGATACTGCGGCGAAAATGGTTTCTGAGGGAATCGTTATGCTCAAAAATGAAAATAATGCTCTGCCACTTGATGCAGACAAAGAGGTGGCTGTTTTCGGACGCATACAGTTTCATTATTATAAAAGTGGAACAGGCTCGGGAGGAATGGTGAACGTTACTAAGGTAGTGAACATTCTGGACGGGCTTATTGATAACGGTGTAAAGGTCAATGAGAAGCTTCTTGACACATACAGAAAATGGGACAGGGAAAACCCATTCGACTTAGGCGAGGGCTGGGGCGGAGAGCCGTGGTCGCAGAAAGAGATGCCACTTGACGAGGGGCTTGTCAAAGAAACTGCAAAAAGCTGTGAAACTGCCATTGTGATAATAGGCAGGACGGCAGGCGAGGAGCAGGACAACAGGCTGGAGGCAGGCTCTTATTTGCTAAGCGATGACGAGATAGAAATGCTCACGGTGGTGAGAAAGCATTTCAAGAAAGTTGTTTTGCTTCTCAATGTGGGAAATATCATCGATATGACCGACATAAACAGAATTGCCCCTGACTCTGTGCTTTATGTTTGGCAGGGGGGAATGACAGGCGGAAAGGGTACGGCGGACGTTTTGACAGGAAAGGTCAGCCCAAGCGGAAAGCTTCCTGACACTATCGCATACAAGGCGTCGGACTACCCTTCGGATGCTAATTTCGGCAGAGAGGAAAACAGGGATATTTACGCTGAGGATATTTATGTGGGATATCGCTATTTTGAGACTTTTGCTAAAGAAAAGGTGCTTTATCCGTTCGGATTTGGTCTTTCATACACTGCGTTTGAGATAAAGACGGAAAAGGCTGAGATAACAGAGGGGGCTGTGAAGCTTTCTGTATCGGTGAAAAATATCGGTTATTATAAGGGTAAAGAGGTAATAGAGGTCTACTGCGAAGCTCCGCAGGGAAGGCTCGGCAAGGCGGCTAGAGTGCTTTGCGGCTTTGAAAAGACCAGGGAGCTTGTACCGCAGGAAGAGCAGGTGGTTGAGATAGCAGTGGATATCGCAAAGCTTGCTTCTTATGACGATTCGGGTGTGACGGGCAACAAGTCATGCTATGTGCTTGAAGCAGGGGAATATAAATTCTATGTGGGCAGTGACGTGAGAAGTGCTGAATATGCTTGCAGTTTTGAGCAGGGTGAGGATCTGGTAACAGAAAGGCTCACTCAGTCGCTTGCTCCTGTGGAGAGTTTTGAGAGGATAAAGCCTGTTTGCGAGGGCGGAGCTTTCAGCATTGGCAGAGAGGCTGTGCCTGTATCTGAGGTAGACGAAAGTGCAAGGCGTTTGGAGAAGCTTCCGAAAGAGATAGCATACACCGGTGACAAGGGTATAAAGCTTTGGGACGTTAAGAACGGCAAGAACACAATGGACGAATTTATTGCACAGCTTTCAGACTATGACCTTTCCTGCATTATAAGGGGCGAGGGTATGGGAAGCCCTAGGGTCACGGCTGGTACGGCTTCGGCGTTCGGTGGAGTGTCGGAAAATCTCAATGGCTTTGGCATACCTGCTGGCTGCTGTTCGGACGGTCCGTCGGGCATGAGACTTGACTGCGGCACAAAGGCTTTCAGCCTGCCGAACGGCACTATGATAGCTTCTTCGTTCAACAAGGAGCTTACAAGTGAGCTTTTCACTTTTATGGGGCTTGAAATGGCGGCTAACAAGGTGGACTGTCTGCTTGGCCCTGGAATGAACATTCACAGACACCCTTTGAACGGCAGAAACTTTGAGTATTTCTCTGAAGATCCTTTTCTTACGGGCAAAATGGCGGCGGCTGAGTTAAAGGGCCTGGCTGGTGCAGGGGTGACAGGTACGATAAAGCACTTCTGTGCGAACAATCGTGAGACAAACAGGCATTTTATCGACTCGGTGGTATCGGAAAGAGCACTCAGGGAGATATATCTAAAGGGTTTTGAGATAGCGGTAAAAGAGGGAGGAGCTTCCTCTGTTATGACCACATATGGCAGAGTAAACGGCTTGTGGACAGCAGGAAACTTTGACCTTAACACAGTGATACTTCGTGAGGAATGGGGCTTCAAGGGCTTCACCATGACGGACTGGTGGGCGAACATAAACGTTCGTGGAAAAGAGCCTGACAAGACGGATTTTGCAGCTATGGCCAGGGCGCAGAACGATGTTTACATGGTTTGTCCTGACGGAGAAAAGAATGACGATAACACGCTTGCTGCCCTTGAAAATGGCGGTATAGAGAGGTGTGAGCTTCAGAGAAATGCGGCGAACATATGCGGATTTCTTCTTCAAACTAATGCTCTTAAGCGTGCGGAGGGTATAGGAGATACTGTCAAGGTGATAAAACGAGAGGACGAGGAGCAGGAGGACGACAAGCCTGTACAGTTTTACAAGGTAGACCGTGACATAACTCTTGACCTTAGTGATGTTGACACAAAGAAAGGCACTTCTTATAGCTTTGCTCTTGACCTGTCAAACTTCGGTATTTACAGGGTGATAGTTACGGCAAGCTCTACGCAGAGTGAGCTTGCACAGATACCTATGACGCTGTTCAGCATGGGAACTGCGGTGGGTACGTTCACGTTCAACGGCACTGGCGGCAAGGCTGTTTCAATGGAAAAGGAAACGCCTATGTTCTCACGCTTCACAACTTTCAGGATATACTTTGCGCAGAATGGGCTTGACCTGCACAGTATCAGGTTTGAGCTGACGGACAAGGAACGTTGATTTAAGGCTGGCGTTATGTTTTGTGCAAGTGAATAAACAGCAAGATCGGTCAGTAGATCCCAAATGGGATTACTGGTCGATCTTTTTGTGGTATTTGTGGGTGATCTGGGCATGAAAAAAGGACTATCAAACGATAGTCCTGAAACTGTCTTGCTGATACCAAATGGATGCATATCTAAAACAATATAAATTATGACCATT
>NZ_LARF01000058.1:0-11476 GCF_000980385.1 Ruminococcus sp. N15.MGS-57 | reverse complement strand
TCCCAAAAGCAGGAAATCTCGACTCTTTGAGCGCTGTTTTTTTACAACGCCTTTTGTTTTGCAGAAATCTGACACCCCGCTTTTTTTTGCACTTCAACGTTTTTGATTTTTTTTACGAATTTTTTTGTAATTCGTACAAATATGGGTAGGGGCGAACAATGTTCGCCCGTTTCGTTCACCGCAAACCACCTGCCTTGACCGTCGCCCCATAAAACGCATTTCCAACGTTAATAAAATATTTATAATTAAAACTCTTGGCAAAATCTCCGCTGTGTGGTATAATAGAAGATATATAAATGAATTTGGAAAGGCTGGTCTTATTAATGAGAGCTGTTGTTACGGTTATAGGTAAGGACGCTGTAGGTATCCTTGCAAAGGTAAGCACAAAGTGTGCAGAATATAATGCGAATGTTATCGAGGTCACTCAGTCAGTTTTGCAGGACCTCTTTGCTATGATAATGCTTGTTGACATCACAAAGCTCAACTCCGATTTTGCTACCATGGCAGACGGACTTACAGAGCTTGGTCAGACAATGGGTGTTAAGATACACACAATGCACGAGGATATTTTTAACTGTATGCACCATATCTAAAGAGGAGATTTCTGTAAAATGATTAATACATATGACGTGTTGGAAACGATACGAATGATACAGGACGATTGTCTTGATATTCGTACTATCACAATGGGCATTTCTCTGCTTGATTGTATCGACAGCGATATAAACGTTGCCTGCGAGAATGTCTATAAGAAGATAACCGCAAAAGCCGCAAGACTTGTTGAGGTGGGCGAGCAGATAGAAAAGGAGCTTGGAATCCCGATCATAAATAAGAGAATTTCCGTTACCCCTATCGCTATCGTGTCTGCTGCCTGCAAGTGTTCACCTGTTCCATTTGCACACGCTATGGACAGAGCCGCAAAGGACGTTGGCGTAAACCTTATCGGTGGATATACAGCCCTCGTTCCAAAGGGCTTCTCCGCAGGCGATATCGAGCTTATCAAGTCTATCCCAGAGGCACTTGCTACTACTGAGAGAGTATGTTCCTCTGTAAATATCGGTTCAACAAAAACAGGTATCAATCTGGATGCCTGCAAAATGATGGGTGGCGTTGTAAGAGAGTGTGCAGAAAGAACAGTTGACTCTGCCTGCTTTGGCGCAGCAAAACTCGTTGTTTTCTGTAACGCAGTTGAGGATAACCCGTTCATGGCAGGTGCTTTCCACGGAGTTGGCGAGCCTGATTGCATGATAAACGTGGGCGTATCAGGTCCTGGTGTTGTAAGAGCCGCTTTGAGAAAATATCCTGACGCTGATATCACAAAGATATCCGACGTTATCAAGGAGATCTCATATAAGATAACAAGAGTAGGTCAGCTCGTTGGAACTATCGCTTCCAAGCGTCTTGGCGTTCCATTCGGTATCGTTGACCTTTCACTTGCACCAACTCCGGCCGTAGGCGACTCTGTTGCCCATATCCTCGAGGAAATAGGTCTTGAAAAGTGCGGCACACATGGCACAACAGCAGCCCTCGCCCTGCTTAATGACGCAGTTAAAAAGGGCGGCGTAATGGCTTGCTCAAGAATAGGCGGACTTTCAGGTGCATTTATCCCTGTTTCTGAGGACGCAGGCATGATTGATGCCGCAAAGAGCGGTGCGCTCTGCATTGAAAAACTTGAAGCTATGACCGCTGTATGTTCAGTTGGTCTTGATATGATATGTATTCCGGGCGATACCCCAGCCGATACTATTTCCGCTATCATCGCAGACGAAGCTGCTATCGGTATGGTAAACAACAAGACAACCGCCGTAAGAGTTATCCCTGCTATTGGCAAGGGCGTTGGCGAAGAACTTGATTGGGGCGGACTTTTTGGCTGCGGACCTGTTATGCCGCTCAAAAAAGAGTCACCTTCCAAGTTCATCAATCGTGGCGGACAGATCCCTGCACCACTCCATTCTCTCAAAAACTAAATTTTCACGGCGGCAGAGCAATTCTGCCGCTGTTTTTGGTAAGGAGGAAAACAGATTGAAACGCTGTATGTTTGCAGACTTCACCTTTAAAATACCCTTTGAGGAGCGTATAAGACTTATAAAAGAGAACGGCTTTGACGGTGTAATGCTTGGCTTTTCTGACGGACTAAAATACACACAGTATGATATTGTACGAAATTCTGGACTGGAAATAGAAAACGTCCATTCACAGTTTGACCGCATGAACGCCCTTTGGACAATATGCCCGGAGAGCGAATATATCCTCCAACGAACACTTGAATGTGTAAGAGTGTGCGGTGAAAACGACATAAAAACCATGATATGCCACCCCACTGACGGGCTTGTTCCGCCCGAAGTATCTCGTTTCGGTATAGAGAATTTCGCCAAGATAATACAGTGCGGAGAAGAAAACGGCGTCGATATCGCCTTTGAGAATATCCAGCTCCCGCAGTTTCTTGACGTGCTGTTTGACCAGTTCGGAAGCCATGATAACGTGAAATTTTGCTACGATACAGGTCATGAGAATTGCTTCTCAAAGAATTCCGATTGCCTGACGAAGTTTGGAAGCAAGCTTGCCTGCCTGCATATCCACGATAACGACGGCAACACCGACGGACACATGATACCATTTGACGGCAACCTGAACTTTGAGAAATTTCTCAGAAAGCTCAAAAACCTCGACCACCAGCCACCATTGTCATTAGAGCTTTATATGTCAAAGTCCACCATGTACCGAAATGCTGCACCTGACAGCTTTGTAAGACGTGCGGCAGAAGCGGCAAAACAGCTTGAAAAGCTTTACAATTCTATATAAGTACAAATTACTGTACAGATAGGAGAACCTATGAAAACTCTTATAGATATGCACACCCACACAGGCTTTTCCCCCGATGGTGAGGGAACTGTAGAACAGTCTTTAGCAAAAGCCAAAGAGCTTGGCTTGGCGGCATTTGCCATAACTGACCATTGCGATTGCAATTTCCGCTATAAAGCCGACCATTACGGTGATCCTGAAGCCCTGAAAGACGGCATGATGTACGGCTCGGGGGAGTATGCCCCCGCAAGCATAGTCGCCCAGTATGAAGCTGCCCAGCATCTGGAGGTTTTAAATTTTCTCTGCGGAATAGAGCTTGGTCAGCCTTTGCAGGATATAGAATTTGCCGAAGAGATAGCCTCCGACAAACGCCTTGATTTTATCATCGGCTCACATCATCAGAATAAAGGCAAGGACGATTTCTATTGGATAGAGTACAAAAATATGGACTTGTCGCAAACCTATGCTCTCCTTGACGACTATTTCAAAGAAATGCTTGAAATGTGCAAATGGGGCAAGTTAGACGTTTTAGGACACCTAACATATCCTCTGCGATATATCCAAGGAGATTGCGGTATACAAATAGATCTTTCTACATATGAAGATATTATCAGAGAAATTTTTTGTACACTTATCCAAAAAGGCAAGGGCATAGAGATAAACGTGTCGGGATTAAGGCAGAAGTACGGCAAGCCACTCCCGGACCTTGGCTATGTGAAGCTCTACAAAGCCCTCGGCGGCGAGATATTGACCATAGGCTCAGACGCCCACTGCACCGCAGATATCGGCAGAGATATTTCCGCAGGCGTAGAAATGGCGCAGGCGGCAGGCTTTAAGTATCTGACCTATTTCAAAAAGCACGAGCCGAAGTTTATCAAGATAGAAATATGATATCATATCAAAGCGCCGCAATTCTTGCTTTGCAGGGATAGGGCGTTTTGTTTTGCCGGTAACATTTAGCCCACCGATACATATAATTATATATAACTCTATCAGGCATAGTCCCACAGGAGGTATCCATATGAAAAAAACAGTTTTCCTCTGCGTCGGCGGTGACGCAAGACAAACATATACAGCTCAGACTCTCACTAAAATCGGCAGGGTCTATACTTACGGCATGGACGATAAAGGCGAGGACACTATCCCCCTCGCTCATCTCGATCAGCTCACCGAAAAGGCGGACGTTCTCGTACTTCCTCTCATGAAAGCTGACGGGCTGGATATCTCTTCTAGCCGTAATGTAAAGGTATCATGCAGTGACGTTTCAACGCATTTAAAGAAAAATGCACTCGTGGCAGGCGGTCTGCTCCGCCGTGATCAAATAGAATATTTCTCCTCTCTCGGCTTCGATGTTAAGGATTACTATAAGCGAGAGGAGCTTGTTATAAGAAATTGTATCCCCACAGCTGAGGGCGCTTTGCAAATAGCCATGCAGGAGCTTGCTGTCACCGTGAACGGTTCCACCGTCCTAGTTATTGGCTATGGCAGAGTAGCGAAAGCCTGCGCTAAGCTTTTTCGGGCTGTCGGCGCAGATGTGACTATATCCGCAAGAAAGCTTTCTGCGCTTGCAGAAGCCGAGGGCGCAGGCTATAAGGCAGAGCTTATCACAGCTCTTGCAGAAAATATTTCGGGGTATACTATAATAATAAACACCGTCCCTGCCATGATACTTGATGAAAAGCTTTTGGGCGTAATGGATAAAAACTCTCTTATCATAGACCTTGCCTCCCGACCTGGCGGAGTAGATTTTGAAACTGCCGCAAAGCTGAACAGGCGTGTGGTATGGGCATTGGGACTTCCAGCCAAAGCCGCACCTATGACTGCAGGAGAGATAATCGCCCGAACAGTCACGGACATTTTGAATGAAAGGGGAACAAAGAATGTCACTTGACGGCATACGAATAGGCTTTTGCATGACCGGCTCCTTCTGCACCTTTGAAAAGGCATTTGCCGCCGCAGAACGGCTTGTGCAGCAGGGCGCAAAGCTTGTGCCAATAATGTCTTTCAACGCCGCATCTATATCTACACGTTTTGGCACAGCGGAAGAAAACATCAAACGCCTTGAAACCATAGCAGGTCGCAAGGTCATACGCACCATAGAAGAAGCCGAGCCGATCGGACCGAAAAAGATGTGTGATATTATGGTAGTAGCACCCTGCACCTCAAACACGGCAGCAAAGCTTGCTCTTGGCTTGACGGACACTCCAGCCACCATGGCGGTAAAAAGTCACCTGAGAAATGCTCGTCCCGTGGTCATCGCCATATCGACAAATGACGCACTGGCAGGGTGTGCTAAAAACATAGGTTATCTGCAAAATCTGAGAAACTACTATTTCGTACCATATGCGCAAGACAACTGCGAAAAGAAGCCAAACTCCATAGTGGCTGAATTTGAACTCATACCCGAAACTATTCAGTCGGCTCTTGAAGGGATACAGCTTCAGCCTATCATAAGGGTAAAATAACGCAAAGCTCTCCGAAACGCTCGGGGAGCTTTTTTTGCATTCACACATCTCTGATAACCGCACCCCTACAGATATTCGGGCAAGTCCTGCCGCCGCAAAATCGCTTCGCTCGGTGCTTGGGGGCAGCTTTGCTCATTCCTAATTCCTAATTCCTCACTCCTCACTCCTCACTTCTTCCTCCCCTTGTGCAATCTGCTTTATAACAAGTCTAAACTTTGTTCACATTCACGAAAGAAAATTTTCTTTCCACCCTTGCTATTTATGTGAAAATAGTATATAATTATCTTATGCGGTTGATATATTTTGTGTAAATGATACATATAATTATACTGCACATCACATTAAGCCGTCCAACGGCATAGATTGGAGCGATCAACTTGAAAAAATACGACAGCACAAAAATAAAAAATATTGCTATTGCAGGTCAGGCAGGTTCTGGAAAGACCTCTCTGACTGAAGCATTGCTATATAAAAGTGGAGCTACTGACAGGCTCGGCAAGATAACTGACGGAAACACTGTTTCTGATTATACCCCTGATGAGATAAAGAGAAAATGTTCTGTTTACACATCTCTTTCTTCTTTGGAAACTGGCGAGTTCAAGGTAAATCTTCTTGATACTCCCGGTATGTTCGATTATGAGGGCGAAGCTGTTGAGGGCATTGCCGCAAGCGGTTGCGTACTCATCACTGTATCAGGTAAATCAGGCGTTCGTGTAGGTACTCACAAGGCTTATGACCTTGCAAAGAAAATGGGCAAGCCTACAATGTTCGTTGTAACAAAGCTTGATGACGATAACGCAAACTTCAATAACGTCCTTACTCAGCTCAAAGCAGAGTTCGGACCTACAGTTTGCCCTGTTGTTGTGCCTGTTATCGCAGACAGAAAGATAGTTTCTTATGTAAATCTCATTGAGATGAAAGCATATAAGTATGAAGACGGCAAGGCAGTTGAAACTGATATGCCTACAGCTGATGTATCAGAGAAAATGGGTTATCGTATCGACGGACTTATCGAAGCCGTGTCCGAAGCCGTTGCAGAAACTGACGAGGCGCTTTTTGAAAAGTTCTTCTCAGGCGAAGCATTCACACAGAAAGAGCTTATTGACGGAATACATAGCGGCATGAACTCAGGCATTATAACTCCTGTTACCTGCGTTTCTTCCACAGACCTCTCAGGTGTTGATATGCTCCTTAAGGAGATAGACCTACTGCTCCCTCCTCCGTCAGAAAAGGACGCTATGATAGGCGAAAAAGCAGACGGCGAAGCTGTTGAGGTCGCTTGCGTTGAAAGCGACCCTATGAGCGCATTTGTATTCAAGACAGTTGCTGACCCATTTGTTGGCAAGATGTCATACATAAAGGTATTTTCAGGTAAGCTTACACCTAACAAGGAGGTTGTGAACGCTACCACAGGAAGCACCGAAAAGGTCGGAAAGCTTGTTACGCTTCAGGGCAAAAAGCAGATAGACGTTGCCGAAGCAGGCTGTGGAGATATCGTTGTTGCAATGAAGATGAACGTGAACACCAACGATACTATCTGTGACTCCGCAAGAGTTGTTAAGTTTGCACCTATGACCTTCCCTAAGCCATGCTACAAAATGGCAGTCAAGGCTAAAAAGCAGGGCGATGAAAGCAAGATATCCGCCGCAATGACAAGACTTATGGAAGAAGACCTTACTATAGATTACAAGCTCGACCCGTCAACAAACGAAATGATACTCAGCACCTTGGGCGGACTTCACCTTGATTCTGTTGTGGGCAGACTTGCAGGAACATTCGGCGTTGAAGTAGAAACTTCTGTGCCTAAGATCTCCTATCGTGAAACTATCAGAAAGAAAGTCAAGGTGCAGGGCAGACATAAGAAGCAGTCAGGCGGTCACGGTCAGTATGGTGACGTTTGGATAGAATTTGAGCCATGCGTATCTGACGACCTTGTATTTGAAGAAAAGGTGTTTGGCGGAGCAGTTCCAAAGAACTTCTTCCCAGCCGTAGAAAAGGGCTTGCAGGAAAGCGTAAAGAAAGGCGTTCTCGCAGGTTTCCCTGTAGTAGGTCTGAAAGCTATCCTTGTAGACGGCTCATATCACCCTGTTGACAGCTCAGAAATGGCATTCAAAATGGCAGCATCTATCGCATACAAAGAGGGTATGCGTCAGGCAGAGCCTGTTCTCCTCGAACCGATCGGCTCTTTGAGCGTTTTCGTACCTGACGATAATACTGGCGACATGATGGGCGAGCTTAATAAGAGAAGAGGCAGAGTTCTGGGCATGAATCCTGCGGAAAAGAAGGGTATGACCGAGATAGTTGCCGAAGTTCCAATGGCTGAAATGGCAGACTTCACACTGCTTCTGAGACAAATGACGCAGGGTCAGGGTGTGTTCACCTTTGAAAAAGCACGTTACGAGCCGCTTCCTGCAAATCTTGTTGCAGACGTTATCGCAAAGAATGCAGTGGCAGATTGATTTTTTTGGAATAGAATTTTTAAGGGATAATTATAGAATTGTGATAAGGACAGTACGGGAATGTTTCAAAGCGTTCCCGTACTTTTTTTGCACAAAAAAACAGACGGAATAAAAACCGTCTGCAATTATCATATGTATTTGAATACACCATAGTAGGGGAGAACAGTGTTCGCACGTTTCCTGTCAGCTTTTATGTGACGCACATATCACCCATTCCAATATTTTCTGTCAAGGCTTCGATACTGAACAGCCATTGCGATATGCTTTTTGTCTATGACCTTTGCACCGTCCATATCCGCAACAGTTCGTGCGACTTTAAGTATGCGGTCATAGGCTCTTGCTGAAAGTCCCAGCCTGTCAAAAACGTTCTCCAAAAGCTTTGAAGCCTCATCTGTCACAGGGCAGACCTCGTGAAGAATATCAGAGGTTATTCGTGCGTTGCAGGTTATGCTAGTGCCTTTGAAACGCTCGTTTTGTATGTCACGGGCTTTTTGAACACGCTCTCTTATGGACGCTGATGATTCCTCTTTGGCAGTGGAAGAAAGATCTGCAAACTCAACAGGTGCGACCTCCAAATGAATGTCGAAACGGTCGAGAAGTGGTCCGCTGACTTTGGAAAGATAGCTTGAAACTTGTTTCGGAGAGCATATGCACTTTCTTGTTGGGTGACCAAAATATCCGCATGGACAAGGATTCATTGCAGCGATAAGCATGAACGAACATGGGTATGTTATCGATCCTGACACTCTGGATATGGTCACCTGCCTGTCCTCCAAAGGCTGACGTAAGATCTCAAGGGCAGGGCGTGAAAACTCTGCAAGCTCGTCAAGAAAAAGCAAGCCGTTATGTGCAAGGGATATCTCACCGGGCTTTGGCACAGAGCCTCCGCCTGAAAGTCCTGCCGGTGAAACTGTATGATGCGGTGAACGGAAAGGTCTGGTGGTGATAAGAGGACTGTTGCTGTCCAAAAGTCCTGCCACAGAATGGATATTTGTGGTTTCTATAGACTCCTCAAAGGTCATGGCAGGAAGTATCGACGGCATACGTTTTGCAAGCATTGATTTTCCTGAGCCAGGCGAACCTATCATAAGAACGTTGTGACCGCCTGCCGCTGCGACCTCCAATGCTTTTTTTGCCGCTGATTGTCCTTTTACGTCGGCAAAATCAAGACTTCCGAAATAGCTTTCAGCGGTGGGCTTATAATGTGCCGCAGGAACTATTGCCGCCTTTTTCTCAAAGTGAAAAACAAGCTCCCGCAAAGACCTTACGCCATAGGCTTTTATACCCTCCACAACGGAAGCTTCACGAACATTGTCGGCAGGAACATATATCTCAGAAAGTCCCATTTTCTGCGCCATTATTGTCATAGGCAAAACGCCCTGAACAGGTCTTACTTCTCCGCTGAGAGAAAGCTCGCCGATAAAAGCGGAGGTGGAAAGCATACTGTCATCAACAAGGTCAGCCATTCGCAAGAGTGCAACTGCCACGGCTAAGTCATAGACCGAGCCTGTTTTTCTCACATCGGCAGGTGCAAGATTTATGATTATTTTTCTCAGAGGCAATGTTATCTCGCTTGAACGCAGTGCAGAACGCACACGTTCACGGCTTTCTTTTACAGATGCGTCTGCAAGCCCCACAATATCAAAAGAGGGCAGACCCTTTGAAGCTTCTATCTCCACCTTGACCGCAAAGGCATTAAGCCCCAGCAGACCTACACTGTTTATTAAAGCAAACACGTTGACTTCTCTCCCTTACAGCTTAATCTGAACACATTTCAGAGCTTATGATATCGAGCAGAAAATCTGCAATATCATTATACACTTCACGGCGGTTGGTTTCATTCACAAGCTCGTGACGTGCATTTTCGTATATCTTCATCTCAACGTCACAGCCGTTGAGGGACAGCCTGTTGAACACGCTTAGTACGCCTTTTCCGTAGTTTCCCACAGGGTCGGCACTGCCTGCTATAAGATAGGTAGGCAAAGTTTTCGGATAGGTGGAGAACCACTTTTCGTTTGAAACATACCACAAAAGCTTTGCAAGATTTTCAAAGCCGTTTAGGGTGAAAATAAAGTTGCATTTAGGGTCTTTTTCGTAGGTGGAAACTATTTCAGGGTCACGGGATATCCAATCATATTCGCTGACTTTATCGGTAATTTTTCTTGTATAAGCACCGAAAGCAAGCTTATTTACAGCGTTGCTCCTATATTTATCACCATGGAGTATTTTGAGGCTGTCAACAAGGGTGAGCAAAGCAGGGATACCCTCCATGCCGCCGCTCGTTCCGCAGAAGATAGCCGCTGTGAGGTTTCTGCCATGCTTGGTGACAAAAGCTCTTGCAAGGAAGCTTCCCATGCTGTGGCCGAGAAGAAAATACGGCTTGTCAGGGTAGTTGTGTTTCATCATTTTTGTGAGAGTATACATATCCTCGACAGCGTTTTCCCAGCCATGTTCAGGGGAGAAGTAGCCAAGTTCGGAGTTGTCGTTCACACTGTCGCCATGACCGAGGTGGTCGTTTCCGCATACTGCGAAGCCTAAGCCTGTGAGGAACTCAGCGAGGTCGTCATAACGTCTGAAATATTCGCACATACCGTGGGATATCTGAACGACACCTCTTACTGTGCCGATAGGGAAACGAACGTAATACGCGATCTTATGAAGTCCGTCAGAGGACGGATAGTAGCTTTTGAAATGAGTACAATTCATAGAAATTTACCTCCTTGGGATTAGGATTTCATGCAATTTTACTTATCAATAGTATAGCACTTTTTGGGGGAATAATCAAGGGGAAGTTTTTAATAGGAGCGGAGTTTAAGTGAGGAGTGAGGAATGAGAAATGAGGAATGAGGAATGGGCAAAGCAGACCAAAGTAAATTGCAAGCATAAAGTAAAATAAAGGACCGAGCGAAGCGAGAGATAAAGCGCACGCTCAAGCCCGGCGCTAGAGGGCTTGTGGGGTCTAGGGGCAAAGCCCCTAGCGGAGTATGAGGCAGAGCCTCATTCGGCGCAAGCCGACAAGGTGCAGATTGTAGTATCAAAAGCATATAGAAGTCAAATATCAGATAAAAGTGATATCGGAGTATAAAATCTGCACCGCTTTTCTATCCCATAGCAAAACGTAGATACGCAAAGAGCGGAGCGATTTTGCGGCAAGATAAACTATCCCGAATATCTGTAGGGGCGAACAGCGTTCGCCCGTGTTCAGAATTTGTTATAATTTCAGAATTGTAGGGGAACGGCACAATTTCTGCTTTGCAGAAATCCGACGTCCCGACCCCCTCGCACGTCTTTGTACATCTGCATGACTTTATGGTAAATTCAAACCTCGTCACTTCGAGCGGGCTGTCGAGGGCGCCAGCCCCTACAAGCGTGATAGGATAGTTTTTTGTTCTGTCCTACAATGGTTGTAATCGTGGACTGGTTTCTTCGGCGGGCGAACGCTGTTCGCCCCTACAGATTTGTTACCGTAATTTTGACCGATATATATATATTCAATTTTCAAGTTTCGTCCGGGGTGTGTCACCGAGTATAATGCCCTAGGTTTTGCATATACAAAATACCGCAATGCACACCCACGCTTTGACACAAGTACTCTACAGCCTGTTCCAGAAACTCACCTCGGTTTCACTAAGTCGCAGGGCTTGTACGTGCCCGCAAGTATCAAAACGCTTTCTACTTATCCCGAAAAGCACCCCTTTTGTTGCATAAAAAATGCAACAATTGCAGAAATGTTGCCAAATTAAAATATAA
>NZ_LARF01000170.1:0-239 GCF_000980385.1 Ruminococcus sp. N15.MGS-57 | reverse complement strand
CTCCCATGGCTTGACGGGCGGTGTGTACAAGGCCCGGGAACGTATTCACCGCGCCATGGCTGATGCGCGATTACTAGCGAATCCAGCTTCATGGAGTCGGGTTGCAGACTCCAATCCGAACTGAGACAGGTTTTCGGGATTCGCGCGTCATTGCTGACTGGCTGCCTTCTGTACCTGCCATTGTAACACGTGTGTCGCCCCGGACGTAAGGGCCGTGCTGATTTGACGTCATCCCCACC
>NZ_LARF01000169.1:0-241 GCF_000980385.1 Ruminococcus sp. N15.MGS-57 | reverse complement strand
CTCGCTACCTCCACCTTGGCAAGGTGGCGCTCTACCAGATGAGCTACGGCCGCATATTGGAAACCCGGCTGGGTTTCCTTGACTGGTGCCTCCGATCGGAATCGAACCAATGACACGGGGATTTTCAGTCCCCTGCTCTACCGACTGAGCTACAGAGGCATAATGGCGACCCGGATCAGGCTCGAACTGACGACCTCTAGCGTGACAGGCTAGCGTTCTAACCAACTGAACTACCGGGCCA
>NZ_LARF01000052.1:0-12518 GCF_000980385.1 Ruminococcus sp. N15.MGS-57 | reverse complement strand
GCTAAGAGAGAATCTGAATACTATCCAGCAGGCGATCAGCAACAGGCAGCAGATAGCCTTTAAGTTCAATTATTATACCACAGAATATGACCTGAAAGCCAGCCAATATATACTCAAACCTGTTTTGACAAAACGCAAGGACACTTTTGTAAGCCCGCATTTTATCGTTGCTGATAAGGGCAGATTTTATATGCTCGGATGTTTTGAAAGCGACAAACCGAGATATACAGAGGGCAAAAAGCAGCTTTGTATATATCGTATCGACCTTATGTCGGATATCAAAATAAGAAAGATAGGCAAAAGCTTTGCGGCGGCAACAGGTGCTAACAACGTAAATAATGCCGTTCAAGGGAGCAGTTACGAGCGTTTTAAGAACAATCACCTTGGCATGAGTTATGACGCCCCCTCAACTGTTACCTTGAAAGTGAGAAATCCATATAAAACAGGAATGAACAATCTTACCTTTATCCATGACAGCTTTGGCGAGGATTATAAGATAACAACGGAGAAGTACAAGAAGGAGCATAAGCTTCCTAAAAATCAGACGGATTTTGAGATAGTTGAAGTAAGGACAAGCCCATACGGCATAGTAAATTGGGCTTTGCAATATTCAGACAAGGTGGAGTTGATAGGACCTGAGAGCGTAGTCAAAAGCATAAAAGAGCGAGTTGAAGAACTCTGTAAAAAGTATAATGTGAATGTTTAGGAGGAAAAGTTATGGAAGCTAACAAGAAGATAAAATCGTATGAGCCAGAAAACTTTGAGGAAAACTATAAGGCGTATTTGGTAGACCTGTTGTCAACGAATTATAAAACATATGAAAATAAAGGGGACGCTGAAAAAGAAAGAAAAAGAATTTGGAAACAACTCGGAGATAGTGAAACAGCTTACTGTGATATATATATAGACCCTGACTATAAGAAAAATAAAGACTTTTATAGACACCTATCAAGTTTTCTTAATGCGGCAAGCTGGAAGAATAAAAAGAAATTGTATTTTAAGGCAAATGAACATAAACCTGATAAAAATATTGACGGCATGATAACTGTTTATAAAGACCCAAAATGTGAAGACTACTGTTTTACACTACACTCAGACCAGCTTGGTTTCAGCGCAGTTCCTTGGATTTATTTTAGCACCAAATATCCATTGAGTAGATATTTTGAAATGCAGAAAAATAAATCAGACAAAGACCCAGACGCAATAGCTAATTTTCTCACAAAATATGTTTACACAACAAGAACTCTTGGTGGCTCTTTTCTTTGGCCTGAGAGTTGGTATAAAGCATACAATATGAATAGGGGTAATGGAAAAAATGATAATAAAGACAATAACAAAGATAATAATATAGGCTATATTGAAGATAGGGTTGACTTAACTTTGCTGGAAATAAAGCATTACTTTGAGTATAGAGAATTGGACGATAAAAAGAATTTTAAATATAGCGGAGATATTCTTTTCCGTTATTATGATAATTTAGACGCTCAAACATGGTTTGGCTTCTTTGACAGCTTCGAGGATTATGTAGACTTCTTCTTGTTCAACGATTTTGTAAAGGCTACAGTAACAGACGGCAAAAAGGAGTATATGCCTATAAATATTCTCAACGGAGAGCCTTTTGAAAAAGGTTATTTAAATTACGAAGAAGACGTTCTCAAAAATATTTGCGAAAAAGGTCTTAAAGACGTACTCGAATGAGTTATGAATATGGTTAAAAAGAGAACAATAAAAATGGAAGACCTGATAAACGAATACAACCAAACTAATGATACAAAAGGAGAAAAGCATGAAAATATACTGCATGAGTGATATCCATGGCTGTTATTCAGCACTTTGCGACGCTTTGGAGCTTGTCATTGACCACCTTGACGAGCCTGACACAAAGCTTATCTTTCTGGGAGATTATATCCACGGCGGCGAGGACAATATAGCTGTGCTTAAAAAGATTATGGGCTTGCAGAATACATATGGCCATAACAAGGTGGTGGCGCTTCTTGGCAATCACGAGGAAATGGTGATGAGCGGTTTTTCTTCGGTGAATGAAATGCTTGGCAGCGGCGAATATGATGACGCTGATGACTCGTATAGATATTGGTTTGAACGTCTGCCGAGATATCATGTTGAGGGCAACACTATCTTTGTCCACGCAGGCATTGACGAGGATTCGGGCAATGCTTGGGAATACTGCACCGAGGATTATATTTTTACAGAGCAGTATCCCCACAGGCTTGGCAAGACACACGGACTTGACAAAAAGGTGGTGGCAGGGCATGTCCATACCAACACGATTTCAGGCGACCGCAGATTTAACGATATCTACTATGACGGAGCGAGTCACTACTACATTGACGGAGATGTGCTCAGCACAGGAGATATAAATGTTCTTATGGTAGACACTGACACTGATAAGTATTATAAGGTAACAGAGAATTACAATATTCCTATTGAGCCTTATGACAGTGAAGCTTGGTAGACTATTGTATGCCGTCTTAAAACCCAATATAACACTAACGTCCCCAAGTTTTCCTCGGGGACGTTTTTTACTTTGTCAACTGCCATGAAAAGAGTTAATTAAAAATTCAGAACTTTTGTTCGATTTTCTGTTGTAAAACAGAAAGTTTCGTGGTATACTATTATACATAAAGGAAAAAGGCGGTGATGCTATGGAAAAGACCTATGTTGCAATAGACCTGAAATCTTTTTATGCTTCGGTTGAGTGCGTGGAAAGGCAGCTTGACCCATTGAATACAAACCTTGTGGTGGCTGATGAGAGCCGAACGGAGAAAACTATATGTCTTGCAGTGTCACCGTCACTGAAAAGCTTTGGTATTTCAGGTAGGGCAAGGCTTTTTGAGGTCATTCAGCGTGTGGAGCAGGTCAATAAGGAGCGTTTGCAGAAAGCTCCTAAAAGACAGTTTTCAAAGAAAAGCTATATCTATTCGGAGCTATCCGACCCTGCCTGCGAGCTTGATTATATCGTGGCAACTCCGCAAATGGCGAAATATTTGGCTGTGAGCGCAAAAATATACGGGATTTATCTGAAATATGTGTCACCAGAGGATATTTTCGCCTATTCTATCGACGAGGTCTTTATTGACGCAACGGGCTATCTCGGGCTTTATAACGTTGACGGACGTGGCTTTGCACAAATGCTCATTTTGGACGTGCTGAAAACTACAGGTATAACCGCCACAGCAGGCGTTGGAACGAATATGTATCTGTGCAAGGTGGCAATGGATATTGTGGCAAAGCATATCCCTGCGGATAAAAACGGCGTCCGTATCGCAGAGCTGAACGAACAGCTTTACAAAGAAACGCTGTGGGGGCATACCCCTATCACGGACTTTTGGCGTGTGGGCGCAGGCACAGCGAGCCGCCTTGAAAAGCTTGGTATTTACACCATGGGGGATATCTCACGCTGGTCGCTGGACCATTATCTTATAGGGAAGCTTTACAAGGTTTTCGGCAAAAATACCGAGCTTCTTATCGACCACGCATGGGGTATCGAGCCTACCGCCATACCTGACGTGAAGTCATACCGCCCCTCGAACAACAGCATTTCCTCTGGGCAGGTCTTGCAAGAGCCGTGTAATTATGAGCGCACAAGGCTCATTCTGTGGGAAATGGCTGATATGCTGTCCCTTGATCTTGTGGATAAGGGCGTTGTAACAAATCAGATCGTTCTCACTGTGGGGTATGATAAAGAAAGCTTGGCGGACGGTCACTATACTGGCGAGGTGGTTTGCGACCACTATGGCAGGAAGATACCCAAGCACGCCCATGGCACTCAAAATCTAGGCAGGCACACTTCCTCGACCAGAAAAATAATAGACGCAACCATGGCTCTTTTTGACAGAATTATCGACAAGACTTTGCTTGCAAGACGGCTTAATCTGACCGCCTGTAATGTCATAAGAGAAGAGGATATCCCCGAAGTTGAGAGCTATGAGCAGATAAGCTTGTTTGATATGGCGGAAGCGGCAAATGCTGATAACAACGCAGAAGAAAAAGAAAGGGCATTGCAGGAAGCAATGCTCTTGATAAAGCACAAATATGGAAAAAATGCCATTTTGAAAGGCACGAACTATACCGAGGGAGCTACGGCAAGAGAGCGCAACCGCAGTATAGGCGGTCACAAGGCATGAAAGGAGGGGCTTACAATGTACGACAATTATTATGATATAAAGCAGTTTTCACGTCCGTACTATGACGATCATCCGCAAATGTCTATATCGGACAGGGCGGCGCAGTTCAGCCCTTTTGCAGCTTTGACGGGCTATGACGCTGCTGTTGATGAAACCGCAAGATACACCGAAATCAGGGAGGAGCTGACCGAGGACGAGGTAAACAAGCTCAATGACGATCTCAACCGCCTGCTTGATATGCTTGACGAACGCCCTGAGATAAGGGTGACATATTTTGTTCCCGATAAGAGAAAAAGTGGTGGCAGTTATCAGACCAAGACAGGCATAGTGAGAATTTATGACAGCTATACTAATGAGCTTGTTTTTATGGACAAGACTAGGATAGCTGTGGAGGATATGTGTTTGGTGGAGTTTGTGGAGGAGAGAGGGAAAATACAGTAGAATAAACCTTATTTGCTGATTTTTTTTGAAGGAAGAAAAACAAAGGTACAGTTAAAACTTTTTTGCATAAAAAAAGACTTCATACCGCTGTGAAACAGTATGAAGTCTGAAAAAAATCTTAGATCACCAGCAGTAGCATACAGAGTAGATCGTTACTGTGCCGTTTGCTGCACCTGCATGGATCTGATCCAGCTTTCCGCCGAAATCGGAAGTGCCGAATGCTGACTTGCAGTTGTTGTAAGAATACTTTGCGTAGTAGTGTCCGTTTGCTGTGCCTGTTTCGCTTGGTGAAACCTTTGCCCACTCTGCTCCGCCTGACCAGCTCTGAAGAACAAATTCTACCTGATTCTGTGTTCCTGAGTATTCAACGTAGAAGTAGCCGTTTGACTGAATGTCATATGCGTTGAAGCTTCCGCCATTCTTTGAAGTCATTGCTGAAACAGCTTGACCCCATGCTGAAGCAGTTGAAGAACCCCAGAAGATCGATTTGTAATTGCTGTCTGAACTGCTTGAAGAAGATGAAGATGAGGAAGAACCTGATGTTGATTCAAGATACCAAAGCTGGCACTTTCCGCCCCAGTAGCTCCACTGGTTAATGTTTGCTCCGTCAGCTGTGTTCTGTTCGTAAACGTCAAGGCATGAGTAGCAGTCTGAGATCTTTGTCTTGATAGCATAAGCGTCGCCGATCTTTACAAGCTGGAATTTCTGACAGTCACCGCCGTGATACTGCCACTGGTTGATGTTAGCACCATTGTCCCTGCTCCAGTTGTATACGTCAAGACAGCTTTTGTAATTTGATGCACCTGTGTAAATAGTGTAATAGCCGTTTCCGTCGCTTACAAGCTTGAATTTCTGATTGTTTCCGCCTGTACCTCTGTACTGCTGAACGTTTGTGCCATTGTCAGCTTTTGCCTTGTATACGTCAAGATACTTGCCGCTGAGTGCGCTCTTGATGTAATATGTTCCGTCAAGTCCGAGAACTCCGCCGTTGGAATCTGTTGAAGTTCCTGAAGAAGAACCGCCGGAAGAGCTTCCTGAACCGCTGTAAACTGAGCAGATCTTAGAAGTTGCCTTAATTCCGTTTGAGCCGTTGATAAGTGTATTTCCCCATGAAGAAAGGCTTGAGCCGTCCCATGAGTTTGCAATGTCGAGGTAGCTCATGTCAGAGTTGTTGCCCTTCCATGACCAGCCAAGATAGCCTACGCCCTTGCTTGTGCAGTAGCTCATGATAGTAGCCTCATCAACGTCGCCGTTTGTGTGCTGACCGCCGAACTCGCCGATAACAACAGGCACACCGATGTTGAGTGCGTTATCAATGTTGTTTCTTACAGTTGACGCGTTTCCGCCTGCGTATTCATACATATGAATGGAGAATACGGTGTTCTTCTGTGAGTCTGCGTTGAAAACAGACTTACCGTAATCCTTGATGCTGTCAGGATACTGTCCCCAGCCTGCACAGTCTACCATAAGCATATTTGTAATGCCTGCGTTTCTTACAGATCGGATAGCAGACTTGTAGCCGTCAGCCCATGCGCTTCCGTTCCATGTGCCGTACCACTCGTTTGCGATGTTTACGATAACATATTTCTCAGTACCGCTGAGAACGTTCTTCATTTCCTTCCAGTAGTCAACGCACTTGTTAAGATCATAAGTGCTGTCGCTGCCTGTTGCGTCATGTACTTCGAGAATGCATATCAGCTTGTTTGATTTGCACCAGCTGATGATGTTCTTTACTTCCTGTGCGCTTGTTTTTGTGTACTTTGAGCCGTTTGCAAGTACGACTCTTACGGTATTTGCGCCGTTGTTTGCAGCGCCCTTGATAGAAGTTTCAGTCTTCTCTGTGTACCATGCATGAGCAATGTTCACGCCACGCATAACGAACTTGTTTCCGCTAGCGTCATAGATACTAGTACCGCTTACATAAAATCCTGATGCCGCCTCTGCGGTCGGTGTTGTCATAAAACCGAAGCAGGTTATTACGGCAAACATTACAGCAACAAAAGTCTGTAATGCCTTTGCAGAAAAAGTTTTGTTCTGTACCATAAAAAGCTCCTCTTATACAATTATTTTTTAAATACCGGTATTCTAAGGCAGCACTGCATTATCCTCGTGCGTTGCTGCCTTAACTCTGTCAACGTAAAACATTATATTATTAAAAGTAAAATAAGTCAACTTAAATATTTAAGTAAAACGTTTACACAAATAATTTTCGTATTTTAGCACAATTTTTCGTAGATTAATTGAACAATATGACTAAATTTTATCGCATATACAGTATAATATGTTGTATGTGTACAAAACTCTGCTTTTAAATTTCAGAAAATTAAGAAACTTTTTGAAACAAAAATCTGTATATACGCTGCGTTGAACATATATACCGATATAAAATTTCCTTTATATTGATTCTATCAAGCCGTCAGAATATATCTTTTTTGTTCTCGTACAAATTCAGAGATCATAATCAGACCTCCTTATTCTAGTGTGGTATCACCGTATTTTACATCCTCAACTTCACGATCTAACTGAATGTCATGAGGCTTTCTATTTGTTGTATTTTATCTTGACATTGTCACACCTTTGTGATAAAATTAGTAATATGTAGGAAAATTATAGTGGAAAGGAAAAAAATAATATGAAGTTATTTAAGCGGACGCTTACGACGGCAGTGGCAGTGTGTCTTGCACTGCAAAGTGCAGTGGTATGCTTTGGAGCTGAGGCAGAGGAGCAAATTCCCGCTGGCGGAGAGGAAGTCGGTCTTTATACGTCGGATAACGATGAAGCCATTCAGTTGACTGAGGATATGTATAACAGTTGGTATGAAGGCGATCAGACGTATGACGGCACTGAAAAGACGCTTTATGGCTATTCTCTTAAGGACAGCAACAACTATTACTGGCTCACTGAGAACGAGGACTATGTTGTTACTTATGAGAACAACATAAACGTAGGTACTGCGACGGCTACTTTCACTGGTATAGGTAATTACACAGGAAGCTTTACAAAGAATTTCAATATCGTGCCAACTGATATTTACCGTGCGAATATTAACTGCGAGTATGAGCAGAGCTATTGTGCCGGTAAACCTGTTCAGCCAAAACCTATTGTTACATACAATGATATTGTGCTTGCTGAGGGCGTTGACTATGAGATCGAATATGAGGACGACTGTGGCGAGCTTGGCTGGCATTATGCTTATATTAAAGGTATCGGCAACTTTAATGGAACCGATTCCTTTGAGTATAGCGTTGTAGAGGCTGAAATATCCAGCGAGAATATTTCTGTGGATACTAGCTGCACCTACACGGGCTACGCTCAGACTCCTGCACCTGTTGTTACAGTTAGTGGTGAGGTGCTAAGACGTGGCGTTGATTATAATGTATCATATACAAACAACGTGAATGCCGGAACAGGCTATATGACCATAGCAGGAATGAACGGCTATACAGGATATGTGACAGTGCCTTTCACTATCAGCCCGAAAGCTGTTTCTGAGGTCGAGATACTAAAGATAGCTGATGTGGATTATACTGGCAAAGCTGTCAGACCAAGCCTTTTTGTCAAGGCGGACGGAAATATGATCAAGAGTTCTGACTATACTGTAACATATTACAATAACACAAATGTAGGCACAGCGACCGCTGTTGTTACTCTTGGCGGAAACTACGAAAGCAGGTACCCTGTTTCGACAACATTCAAGATCGTTCTTGGAAAGCCAACGGGATTTAAGGCTACCGCTGACTCTACCACTTCTGTAAAGCTTAGCTGGAACAAGATCGGCAATTGCAAATACAGGGTTTATCGCTATGATCCAAAGAAAAAGACCTACAAGCGTCTGACGGTCACGAGTTCCACAAGCTATACTGACAAGAAGCTTTCAGAGGCAACGAGTTATACTTATGCCGTAAAGCTTGAATACAACTCTAAGACCGGCCCTTATATAACAGTAAAAGGCAACACAAAGTTATCCGCTCCGAAAATGACGGTAAAGGCTTATAATAAGAAAGTCACAATAAGCTGGAAGAAGAACACAAAGGCTGATGGATATCAGATATACTGGTGCAAGGGCGATGAGTGGACTATCCCACATAACGATTACTATAGTATGCCAAAGGATTGCTATAACGATTATGTTCAGCTTAAGAAGATAACAAAGAACAGCACAACCTCTTATACAAAATCAAACCTTTCAGGTTCAAAGAATTATCACTTCAAAATGAGGGCTTATAAGACCATAAACGGAAAGGTGGTTTACAGTAGCTGGACGGGTATCCAATGCAAGATAAACACTGTTTCAAGACTTAATGCGGCAACAAAGAAGAGCCACAGCACTTATAAGATCTACAACGTTCAGGGTAAGAAAACAAAGACCTCGACGCACACTCTTACAGCAGAGGAGAAGAAGATACTTAAAAACTTTGCCTCAAAGCATTTCAAGAAAGATTGGTCGGCGGCAAAGAAGGTCGAATATACTGCGGACTGGATAAGAAAGAATTTGAAATATGGCAGGATACCGACAGGCTCGCATAGCAAGAATATCTTTGTTTACAAAGAAGGTCAATGTTCTGATTACAATGGCGCACTGGTGGAAATGATGGTTTATCTCGGCTATGACGCAAACCTTGTTATGGGCAACCGCCAGGGCGGAGGACAGCACTTCTGGGGCGAGATAAAGATAGACGGAGTGACTTATCTGCTGGAAGTCGGAGAAAAGGTCTATGACAGTCCACAATGGAATTACAAGTGGCAGTTTATGTGCCTTAAATATTCTGAGGCTGACGGCGGTTACAAGAAAAACGGAAAGATATACTAAAACAAAATGCTCTGCGGAGAGTGTGATTCCGCAGAGCATTTTGTTTGTTTTATAATGGCAAAAAAATCTTATGATACTTCTTGCCAAATCCCTTCCAATATATTATAATGTATTTAGAAGATCATATTTGAAAGGAACATATGGAAAATGAAAAACATTGTTACAGCCCTGATGCAGTTTGTGATACTTGTGGTCGCACTTGTCATTGTGACCTTTGCTATACCTAAGATAGCAGGAAACGATGACAGATATGATAAGTACATAGCTGAAAACTCAAAGCAGACCGTCACTGTGGGAAGTGCCTTTGGCGTTGTCAAAGACGGTGAAAAGGCTTCATATACTGATATTGATAACAGCCTGAAAAATATATTTAGTAAAGTGACTCCACTGCAAAAGCCTGTGAATAAAATTCTGAACAGGCAAATAAGCTTCAAGCAGGCAAAATATTTTGAATACTATTGGCTCACTGCACTTATCTCAGGCGTACTTTGCTGGATATTTGCGGCAGGCTTTCCGTTCAGGATAGGGCGAAAGGGCTTCAATGTGTTTGGTTCTGTGTATAATAACTTTTCAAAAGTTGTCCTCCTTGAAGATGAGATGACCCGTGAGGAATACGAGGTCGATCTAGGTATGACCATATGGGGACCTTTGTGGATAATCCTTATTGCTCTGCGTGCGACCTTTGCTATTACATGGGGCTTTATCCTGCCTTTTGTGATAGCCGCAAATCTTGCCATAGGCATTATAAGAATAGTTGGAAATGTTATTATCGTCAGCGTCCGTGGTGCTGCTGCCGATGCAAAAAGGCACAGCCTCTCGCAAAAGCTTGACAAAACGACCTTTTCTATTTATCCTGAGGGCGGATATTTCAGAGTAGAGCAGGATCAGGACAATGGTCAGGGCGTATATGTGAAAAATTATTGGAACGCTGTTGCGGCAAAGGCATTGTTTGAAAGCGAAGCCGGAAATAAGTCTTTCAGCAAGGAGGATTCTGAGGAAAACATTCTTCGTGGAGATATAAAAGAGAAGAAGTTTTATGAAACATATCGTTTGCTCAGCCGTATAAAGGGTCTTTTCAATAATGATATCAAGAGTAAAAAAGCAATTATCACCGCTTCATTAAAGAATAAAGAGGGTGGCTATGAATACAGATTTATTGCCGACTCAGAATTATATCATGTTTATATGGTGGGTGATGAAACAGCAGAAAACCTTAGCCATAAAGATCTGAAAATAGATTTTAATGCCGCTATGCTTCTTGACCTGCTTGACTTTGACCGAAAGGGTCAAAGATATGATCATAATGATTTTCTTAATTTGTATTACGCTGACAGTGATGAATTTACGGCTAAGCTTATGAATTATAATCATAAGCTGATAGCAAAGTTTGGCAGAAACAGATATGACGAGTATTTTGAACAGCACAAACAGCAGATAATCGAACACCGCCGATATAAAAAGCTTTCGGCTGTGGGAGAGGACGAAGAGTGAGATAATAAGTATTTGATATAATAATAAGCCTCCCACGGAATTGTTTCTGTGGGAGGCTTTGCTTTCCGTACACCAAATCGCCTACCGCTTGTGCAACTTTTTTGCCGTTTGTGCAAATATTATTGACTTTTTGTTAAGAATGATAGATAATTATTATAAATATTAATGCTATAAATTAGAGATGCTTGTTAAACAATGAAAATGAGAATAATGGAAAACTCAGTGAAAGTGTTTCTACAGACGATGAACTATGATACTAAAAAAGTTTAGAAAGCAATGGTGGACACTATGGCGGCTGTCATAATGTCAGATGAAGAGAGGTGAAATATGGATAAAAAGGTAAAAGCTTTTTTTGCAGCTATGGGAATTGCCATGGCGTTGTTAGTGCCTGTTTCTGCATCTGCGGATAATTCTGACTCAAAAGTGCAGGTGAGCATCGACATCACTTGGAACTCTTTGGAGTTTACCTATACAGACGGGCAGTGGGATCCTGAGACCCACTCATATAAAGGTGGCGGTTGGTCTGACAGCGGCGGAAATTTTACTGTTAAAAACAATGGTAATGTATGCGTTGAAGCAAAATTCTCGTATGCCAACGCAACGGGCATGGAGGAGATAAAAGGCAGATTTTCAAGCAGTGAGCTAATAGTGCCTATTTCAGAAAGCCGAAACAGCAAACTTACTTTGTCAGGTAAACCGACAGAGCATTTTGAAAGCATGACCGTTGGCACTATTACAGTGAATGTCACTACTGATGATTCGGGAGATGCAGGCGACAGTACGATAACAGGCTGGTATAAGGATGAGGAAACCGGCGATTGGTACTATTATGATAAGAACGGCAAATTGGTCACAGGTTGGTTTAAGGACGGCGGAAATGAATGGTATTATGCCGATGAAGACGGCAAGCTTGTCAGAGGTTGGTTCAATGACGGTGGAAATGATGGGCGTTATTCTGGTGATGACGGAAAATTGCACTCAGATTGGGTCAAAGTGAATGACGATTGGTACTATTTTGACTGAGACGTTTCAATAGCAAAGAACACCACTATTGATGGACGATATATTGGACTTGACGGCAGGTGGGACGGAATAGGCGACGCACCAAATACATAAATAATGATAATTTGTAAAGGACTAATTACTTATGAAAAAGACGATCTCGATCATAATGGCATTAGCACTTGCGGCAACACTCAGTACGGTGGTGTTTGCAGCGGAGAATGATGACGGAAACATCAAAAAGAATATCAGTGTAAAGGCAAAGTATGTTGAGGACATCAAAGCCTCAAAAACTATCCAGGCTGACGTTGTATGGGGTAAAATGGAGTTTACATACAATATGAGCGGAACAAAGACTTGGAATGCAAAAACTCATGAATATGATATCGACACAAATGGCAAATGGTCTGCAAAAGGTAATGATATAAGCGTTACAAACCATTCAAATACGGATATCGACGTTGATTTTACATATGAGCCACTTGATAAATACAGCTTTGTAAAGGGCGAATTTACATATGATGAAGTCACAATACCAACAGCTGAAAACAAGGCTGTCGATGACGAAATTCTCACAATAAGCACAGATCTCACCCTCAGCGGTGGGCTTTCATCGGACGTTACAGATC
>NZ_LARF01000051.1:0-12623 GCF_000980385.1 Ruminococcus sp. N15.MGS-57 | reverse complement strand
CTTTTCTCAACTTTGTTCATTTTGCCTATTGATTTTTCTTAGCAGGTTTCTATTTTATCAGATAGCCGCAAAGCCCTGTTTCAGATCGTCTATGATATCCTCGACATTTTCAAGACCTACGGAAAGTCTTATCATTCCGCCGTTTATGCCTGCGGCAACGAGCTGTTCGTCTGAAAGCTGTCTGTGTGTTGCGGAGGCTGGGTGGAGGATACAAGTACGGATATCGGCAACGTGAACTTCGTTGGAAGCAAGCTTAAGGCTGTCCATGAACTTTGCCGCTGTATCTCTTCCGCCCTTGATAACGAACGAGATAACGCCTGCTGTGCCAAGAGGGAGATACTTTTCAGCAAGCTTATGGTACTTATCGCTTTCAAGTCCAGGATATGCAACGGACTCTACCTTGTCATTGCTTTCGAGGAATTTTGCCACTGTGAGCGCATTCTCGCAATACTGCTTCATTCTTACAGGGAGAGTTTCAAGTCCCAGATTGAGCAGGAACGAGGAATTTGCAGCAGGATAGCAGCCGAAATCTCTCATAAGCTGCATTCTTGCTTTTACTATGTAAGGTGCAAAAGAATATTTCTCAGTGTAGATAGTGCCGTGATAGCTTTCGTCAGGCTCGGTCATGCAAGGGAACTTTCCGCCCGTCCAATCGAACTTGCCGCTGTCAACGATAACGCCGCCAACCTGAACTGCGTGGCCGTCCATATACTTTGATGTAGAATGGATAACGATATCTGCGCCCCACTCGATAGGTCTGCAAAGGTATGGAGTAGCGAAAGTATTATCAACGATAAGAGGAACGCCATTCTTATGGGCGATATTTGCAAAACGCTCGATATCGAAAACTGTCAGCGCAGGGTTTGCGATAGTTTCACCGAAAACAAGCTTTGTATTATCCTTGAATGCCGCCTGTATCTCTTCATCTGTAGCGTCGGGGTCAACATAGATACACTCTATGCCAAGTCTTTTCATTGTTATGCTGAAAAGGTTTATGGTGCCGCCATAGATAGAAGTGGAAGCTATAAAGCTGTCCCCTGCCTGACAGATGTTCAGGATAGAGCAAAGTGTGGCAGCCTGTCCGCTTGATGTACACATTGCGGCTGCACCGCCCTCGAGAGCGGCTATCTTCTTCTCAACTGCGTCTGTGGTAGGGTTTTCAAAGCGTGAGTAGATAAGGCTCTTGGTGGGGTCGTCAAAGACCTCGGCTATCTCTCTTGATGAGTCATAGACATAGGTTGTACTTTGTACGATAGGCACTACTCTCGGCTCTCCGTTTTTAGGCGTATAGCCCTCGTGTAAACATTGTGTTTCGATCTTCAATCAAATCAAATCCTTTCAATGCGGTAACGACCGCAAAATTTTTACCAATATAAAAAGCTTTTCAAAAAGCGTTTAAAACAGCAGCCTCCTAAGACCGCCTCAACATTATAAATGCGTTTATTCTGCATAGCGAAAACTCATAGCTGAATCGAAAATATCTTCTCCCATTGAAACATACTTTAGTGGTATCACCACATTATATTGTATATATTCGCTGTCAGAAAACTCGTATATACCCTGAACGTTCACACTTTGATCCTCACCCAGAGCCGCAATAACACAGCCACGCTTGCCATTGCCAAGGTCAAGTCCCCGATAATCAAGCCAAACATTATCATCAGAGCTGATATCAGCCGACTTTGCATACATATCTAGCATATCATCGACCGTGGTCTTGTCAAGCCGCTGATAATAAGACAATGACAGATTTAACCCGTCATATTTTTCGTCCACTTTGCCGTCAATAAGATTTGCATAGACAATCTTCACATCTCTCGTGCCGTCAAAATCATCTGTGGTTATCTCATGCTTTTCCAACTTTGCGGCAGAAAATCCACCTATCTCAGGCAACTCTAAAGCGGCAGAAAAATCTGAAAGCTCTATGGTCAAACCGTTTTCAATATCATAACGGTCTGTATCCACCGACCCTCCGTTAAGCATATCATAAACATAGCTGTCTATGACCATGTAAACGCCACCCGTGGTGATATTCGCAGAAATACCATTTTCGTCAACGAAACTTTCGAGTTTCGTGAACGTGCTATCCTCGTCAAACTGCATTATAACTGCACTGGCTTTCTGCTCGTCGCTTATTTTGTCGCTAAACTCAAAACGAATGACCCCACCACCGAAATCAGCGTCAGTATACTTGACAGGTATACTAAGGAGCGGCTCGTCAGAATTTATCATTGCGTTTATACCATAATAATCAGAAAGCATTGCCTCTGCACCAAAATTGCCCTCTACGGTGCATTTGGCTGTATATGGTATTTCGCTAAGGTCACAAACAAGCTCAGGGTCACGAATTATTTCCACCTGCGAACTGTCATCCGTCTGCGAACTTTCCTCCACACCGTTGGGCGTATCTGACACCGCTTCCGCAGTAGTAGTATCTTTCGTTTCTGAAACGCTGTCTGCGGCTTCCTCAACAGGTCCGCAGGCGCAAAGTGACACTGACAGCAATACCGCCAGCAGTACGGCTTTTTTTCTGCTATTTTTCATATTAAGTTTCTCCCTATTTTTTTTATTTTGTTTACCTTACAAGTCCTTGAAGTCCACCCTTGCCCCTGTCAAAGCGCTTTCCATTATTATTCTTGCGCACTCTGAAAGTGAAACTGCGCTTTTGCAGGTCATCATGGCTTTTTGTATGCAAAGTCCGAAAACTATGTGAAGCTCTCCCCTGCCTGCTGACTTCTGCGCTATAGGCAGAAGCGGTTGCCAAAGAAGCTTTATATAGCTTTGGACAGTTTCACCTGTGGTGCAATTTCTTATTTTGCCAAAGCTTGCGCCCCCTGCGTTCGCCGCAGTGTAGCGGAGCATTTCCCCAACGTCCGTAAAAGGCTCGTTATATTTTTTAAGCACTCCTGCGGTAAAAGACCACACTGAGTAGTTATTGCCCACAAGCTTTTCGTCAATGATATCGCCGTAGAAATACTTTCTGCCTGACTTATCAGTGAACACCGTGAAAACGTCCTCCTCTTGAACTCCCTCTGTCATGAAAAGCTTTCTCACGTCCTGCTGGCAGGAATAGCCTGCAAGAGAACCTATACAGCACAAAAGGGATTGAGGATGAACGTAGCCCTCAGGGCTTCTCATGGCTCTGAGAAGTCTGTCAAAAATCTCAAAGGCACTGCTTTTATATTGTTCAAGTTCCATTTTTATCACCGTTTCTCACATTTTCTCCCCTTTTTGGCTTTTCTTCATGATGTTTATCAGATAAAATTCAGGGGCTTGACGATCTGAAAAGACCTATCAGCCCGCTGAAAAATATTTTTTATCCTTTGATATTATACGTTTATTTCTGCAACATCGTCAGACACGCCGTTTGCTTCGACAACAGGCTTTACGCAATTTTCGATAAACTCGTCCACCTGCTGTGGGCATCTGCCGATAAAGTTTTCAGGCTTCATTATCTTATCCATTTCTTCCTTTGTTATCATGAACATAGGGTCGTTGAGGATAAGCTCGCAGAGGTTATTGTCAAGTCCCTCTTTCTTAACTCTTGCACCTGCTACCATTGAATATTCTCTTATTCTTTCGTGAAGTTCCTGTCTGTTTCCGCCCTTTTCTACAGCATCCATCATAATGTTCTCGGTAGCCATGAAAGGAAGCTCTGCCATAACTCTTCTTCTGATGATCTTGTCATATACTACCAAGCCGTTGTCAGGATCTGTAACATTGAGCATGATATTGAGTATAGCGTCAACACCCAGGAAAGCTTCGGCAACGGAAATTCTCTTGTTTGCAGAGTCGTCGAGAGTTCTCTCAAACCACTGTGTACCTGCTGTGAATGCAGGGTTGAGAACGTCGCAGATAACGTATCTGGCAAGTGATGTTATTCTCTCGTCTCTCATTGGATTTCTCTTATATGCCATAGCGGAAGAGCCTATCTGATTTTTCTCGAACGGCTCTTCGATCTCCTTGAATGACTGCAAAATTCTTATGTCATTAGAGAACTTCATAGCAGACTGAGCGATACCGGCGAGAACCGAGCATACCTGATAGTCCATTTTTCTTGAATAGGTCTGACCTGAAACAGGAACAACAGCGTCAAAGCCCATTTCCTCGGCTATCATCTTTTCAAGCTCTTTTACCTTATCAGTATCACCGTGGAAAAGCTCCATAAATGATGCCTGAGTGCCGGTAGTACCCTTTGAGCCAAGGAGCTTGAGGTTAGCAAGTCTGAAATCCAGATCTTCAAGATCCATAAGAAGCTCGTTGCACCAAAGAGTAGCTCTTTTGCCCACTGTTGTGAGCTGTGCAGGCTGGAGGTGAGTATAAGCAAGGCAAGGCATAGCCTTATACTTATCGGCAAACTTTGCAAGCTGGTCGATAACCTTGACAAGCTTTCTCTTTACGACCTTAAGTGCATCTCTCATGATGATAACGTCTGTGTTATCGCCTACATAGCATGAAGTTGCGCCAAGGTGAATGATACCTGCTGCCTTTGGACAAACAAGGCCATAAGCATAAACGTGTGACATAACGTCATGACGAACAAGCTTTTCACGCTCAGCGGCAGCGGCATAATCTATATTATCAATGTTAGCTTCAAGCTCGTCTACCTGCTCCTGAGTAACATTAAGACCGAGCTTCATTTCAGCACGGGCAAGGGCTACCCACAGCTTTCTCCAAGTAGTAAACTTCTTGTCAGCAGAGAAAATAAACTGCATTTCCTTGCTTGCATATCTGGTACAAAACGGGCTTTCATAAGAATTTGTCATTGTTCTTCGACCTCTTTCGTAATATTATATAATGTATACACATTTATTATAGCATATTTTTTGCGAGTTTACAATAGGTTTAAGGAGAAATGTTTACAGCAGGACAACAATGGATAGGAAAGGAGCTTTTAAAAGTTAAATTTCTGTAAATTTTCAAGCAGAAATAGAGCTGTGCTTGACTTTTGGGGGCGGATATGTTATGATATTAAAGCCGCATATTCACGGTCATAAGTGTTTGTATTTGCAGACCACCGTGCGTAGCGAGTTTATTTAAAGGTAGGTGCATTCGTAATGTACGCAGTAATTGAAACAGGCGGAAAGCAGTATCAGGTTAAGCCTGGTGATGAGGTTTTCGTAGAAAAGCTGGACGTAAACGCTGAGGACGCTGTTACTTTCGATAAGGTAATGGTAGTTGGCGCTGACGACGGTATCAAGGTTGGCGCTCCATATGTTGACGGCGCTTCCGTAACAGCTAAGGTCATCAAGAACGGCAAGTCCAAGAAGGTGACTGTATTCACTTACAAGCCAAAGAAGGGCGAAAAGACCAAGATCGGTCACAGACAGCCTTACACTAAGGTTATGATCGAAGCTATCAACGCATAATGATCTGTGCTGATTTTTTCAGAAATGAGCATGACAGACTTGTGGGATTTCGTATAACGGGTCACGCAGGTTATGCAGATTATGGCGAGGACGTATGCTGTGCAAGCGTATCGTCTGCTGTAATGTTGACGGCTAACACTGTCACTGAGGCTTTTAAGATAAAGGCTGAAGTCGCAGTGGAAGAAAACGAAATAATATTAAGGCTTGAAAATGACAGCTCAGAGGAGGGGGACAAGCTGCTTTTAGGGCTTCTCACTCATTTGTATTTTCTAGCTGAGGAATTTTCAGGCAGGATCAAAGTCACGGTCAGAGATAACTGATCGGACGGATTACATTTTATGGAGGTGTAATTTAGATGATTAAGATTTCAATGCAGTTTTTCGCTCATAAAAAGGGAATGGGTTCTACAAAGAACGGACGTGATTCTGAGTCAAAGAGACTTGGCGTAAAGAGAGCTGACGGTCAGTTCGTACTGGCTGGTAACATCCTCGTTCGTCAGAGAGGTACTCACATTCACCCAGGCGAGAACGTTAAGAAGGGTTCTGACGATACTCTGTTCGCAACAAGCGACGGTGTTGTAAGATTTGAAAGACTCGGTAGAGACCGCAAGAAGGTTTCGGTTTATCCCAAGGCTTAATTTTGTAACATATGACCCTGAGCCTTAGGCTTGGGGTCTTTTGTTGGTTAATGACAACTAAATTTACGCATAATATCATTTATAAGGAGGTTTGATCATGTTTGTCGATCAGGCGAAGATCTATATAAAAGCCGGTGACGGCGGCGATGGTGCAGTTTCATTCCACCGTGAGAAATACGTTGCGGCAGGCGGTCCGGACGGCGGTGACGGCGGTAAGGGCGGAGATATTGTTTTCGTTGTTGACGACAATATCTCAAACCTTATAGATTTCAGATATAAGAGAAAATATGTTGCCGAAAAGGGACAGAACGGCGGCGGCAAAAACTGCTCAGGCAGGAATGCTCCCGACCTTGTGGTGAAAGTTCCTAGAGGCACTGTTGTTAAAGAGATAAAGAGCGGCAGGATACTTGCCGACCTTTCTACCGACGAGCCTGCTGTTATCGCTCACGGAGGCAAGGGTGGGCGTGGAAACGCTCATTTTGCCACTTCCACAAGGCAGATACCGAAGTTTGCAAAGCCGGGTTTCCGTGGTGACGAATATGAGGTAATGCTTGAACTCAAGCTTATTGCAGACGTAGGACTTGTGGGCTTCCCGAACGTGGGTAAATCCACACTTATCTCTGTTGTATCAGCGGCAAAGCCAAAGATAGCCAACTACCACTTCACTACCCTGACGCCTGTGCTTGGTGTTGTTAAGATAGAAGATGGAAAATCTTTTGTTATGGCAGATATTCCAGGTCTTATCGAGGGTGCGAGCGAGGGCGTCGGTCTTGGTCACGAATTTCTCAGACACGTTGAGAGGTGCAGACTTATCGTTCACGTTATCGACGTTTCAGGCAGCGAGGGCAGAGATCCTATCGAGGATTTCAAGGCGATAAATCACGAGCTTGAAAACTTCTCAATGGAGCTTGCGGAAGCTCCGCAGATAGTTGCCGCAAACAAGAGCGATATGGCTACCCCTGAGCAGGTAGAAAGACTGAGAAACTATGTTGAGGATCAGGGACTTCTCTTCTATGAGATCTCTGCCGCTACCACAAAGGGTACAAAAGAGCTTATGTATGGCGTATGGGAGCGACTTTCTGTTCTTCCGCCTGTTAAGCAGTTTGAAGCTCAGCCGCTCACTCAGGAGGAGCTTGACGATAAGCTCATCTCAAAGAAAGACTTCCGTGTTACTGTGGAGGACGGCGTTTATTTCGTGGAAGCAGATTGGCTTCTTGACATACTCAGGACGGCTAATATGGACGATTACTCCTCACTGCAGTATTTCCAGAACGTACTCAGGACCAGCGGCATAATCGACAAGCTGGAGGAAATGGGTATCGAAGAGGGCGACACTGTTTCTATATTCGACTTTGAGTTTGAATATCTCAGATAGGAGGGAGCGTCACGGGAAAGCTTTCTGATATGGACGCCATGCAATACTCCCCTCTGGCACTGGCTTTTATCGGGGACGGCGTTTACGAGATAAGGGTAAGAGAAAAGCTTATCCTTGAAGCTAATATGCCTGCGGACAAGCTGCACAAGCTCACTGTTGAGAGGGTGTGTGCGGAATATCAGGCAAAGGCTGTTCGCAAGTGGCTTGACGAGGGGCTGCTTAACGAACAGGAAATGGATATTTTCAAAAGGGGCAGAAATGCAAAGGGCATAAATGCTCCGAAACATTCCACTGTGGGGGAATACCGCATGGCGACAGGTTTGGAATGTCTTTTCGGTTTTTTATATCTCACGGGGCGTGAGGAACGTATAGGTGAACTGTTCGAGGCAGCATGGTCTGTGGGCAGCATCAATGAATAATATTACATCAAGGAGTGAATCAAATGTCAGGTCATTCAAAATGGGAAAACATTAAAAGAAAAAAGGGTGCAACAGACGCTGCAAGAGCTAAGATATTTACAAAGATAGGCAGAGAGATCGCTGTTGTAGTTAAGCAGGGCGGTGCTGATCCTGCAGGTAACGCAAAGCTGAGAGATCTTATCGCAAAGGCTAAGTCAAACAACGTGCCTAACGATAATATCGATAGAATTATCAAAAAGGCAGCAGGCGACGGCGACAAGAACAGCTACGAGTCAATGGTATACGAGGGCTACGGTCCAAGCGGTGTTGCTGTTATCGTTGAGTGCCTTACAGACAACAAGAACAGAACAGCAGGCGATATCCGTCACTTCTTCGACAAGTTCGGCGGAAACATGGGTACATCAGGCTGTGTATCTTTCATGTTCTCTGATGTTGGTACTGTTGTTATGGAGAACAATGGTGCTGACGAGGACAAGATAATGGAGGACTGCTTTGAGGCAGGCGCTGACGATTTCAACGTTGATGACGATGTTATCGAGATATCATGCGACCCTAATCAGGTTTCTTCTGTAAGAGAAGCTCTTGAGGGAATGGGTTACAAGGTACTTTCTGCTGAGGCTGAGAAAGTTCCTTCAAACTACACAACTATCGAAGACGAGGACGCTATCAAGAAGATGGGTCTGCTTCTTGAGCATCTTGAGGACGATGACGACGTTCAGAACGTTTACCACAACTGGGAGAATATGCCGGTTGAAGAGGAAGAATAATCAGGAAGATTTCTGACACTTTACTATTGACATTTACATATAATGTGGTATAATAGAATTAGAAAGATTTATTCTTTTAATAGGGGTTGCGAATCCGTCTAAAATCGCTTTAATAGAGGTCACAGAGCCTTTAAAAATACTGTTTTAATAGGGGTTGCGAATCCGTCTAAAATCGCTTTAATAGGTATTTAAAGGGTCAATTTGTTTTGACCCTTTATTTTTTGTATGGAGATGTATGAACGTGCAGAAGTGGAAAATAATAAACAAGGATTACCTTGACTATCTGAGAGAAAATTATGAGTCGAGGATACCAAGAACAGACTACGGAAATGATAAGCTGAAGCCGTTCTTTGGAGAGCTTATGCGTGTGGGTGACCTTGCATATGTGACGCAGGTATCTTCTGCAAAGCCAAGACACAATAAAATAAAGGCAAATATAGATTTTCAGAAAATAATACATAATGACGTGCTTATAGCTGTTGTAAATCTTAATTATATGTTCCCTGTGCCTGTGTCTGAAATGACAGACCTTGAATACGAAAAAATCGAGGAGTATGTTGATTTCAAAAATGATACTGCCAAAAGCAAATACATTGACCTTCTGAAAAGAGAAATGAAATATATCAAAGAACTTCCTCTTGAAAACAATGCACGCTCATTGTATGCTCTCAAATATGACAAGCCTGAACACGTAATATCAAAGCGTTGTTTTGATTTCAAAACATTGGAAAATGGTGCGCATAATTGGACGGAGAAGCTCATAAAATAATCATGCAGATATGGGGGACTGACGCTTGCAGGACGACAGTCCCTTTTAAGCTTTAAACGACGATTTTTCGGGGATTTTCGTGTTAAAATCGCTGAAAATCCTTGCAGCTTTGCGGTGCTGTTTGTAAGTTGTGCTATTGACATAAAAGGGGTTATAGTATATAATAATCGTATGTGTAGATATTGCCCTGAAAAGATAAAAAAATACAGATAATGGGTGATAAGGAAGAAGCAGAAAATGATAGGAGGAAACTTATGAACAAGATTTTTTGTTCTGCTCTGACAGCCGTTGTTGCAGGTGCTATGCTCACAGGCTGTGCCATGCCTTGGGAAAAGGGTGCTGATGACGACGTTGCCCCTGGTGGTTATTCCTATACGGCTGACTCAAATTCAGAACAGAAACAAGCTTATCGCTGGCTCATAGAGCCAACTATAAACGCCGATAATATCATTTCTTTTGACGGAAGTCAGGTCGACCCTAACAACGAAAAGAACACAGCTTATGCCAACTATTCTGTTATCAGACAGAATGGCAAATATGGCATTATAGACTACAGCGGAAACATGGTAGTGCCTGCGGAATATGACGATTACTACACCTGCTGGTGCGGAGAGGTCACGCTTTTCAATATTATAAATGAAAAGAATGATGAGTATGAGTATTGCAGTATCGACAGCTCAAATCAGGTAGTATACTATGCGGCGGAGCATCATGACAGCTCACCGAAATATTACTGGAACAGCAATGAGGAAAAGATCTATGTAAAGGACGCTGACGAAGAACAGGGCGAAGAATACACTGGCAAAAAGGCTGTTGTGGTATGTGAAGCTGACGTGAAAAAGTCTGACAATGGTTTTTATGACATTTCTCCTGTGAGCGAACCGCTTTACGGGCTTGCTAAAAAGGACAAGCTTATACTTGATATGCAGTACACTGATTTCTATGCCCCTGCATACAAAGGCGCAGGACTTACCTGCATCGCCTTTGAGAACGATAAAGGCAAGTGGGGATATGTTGGTTCTGACGGCAAGACTATAATCGACTTCAAGTGCGACGGTGACATGAGTGCCTATTGCGGAAAGGTGATAGATGACGAGATGGCAGTTCATCCTTATCTTTTCACTGACGATTATCTGCCGGTATCCATAGATTCATCATATGGTTATTATGACATAGACGGCAACTGTATCGTAAAGCCAGGCGAGTTCGATCAGGCAAGACCTGCTCACAACGGCAAGGCATGGGTAATGAAGTCTGGAAAATGGGGCGTTATAGCATTCGGTGACGCACCTGTGGAGGAGGACTCATCAGAGGAAGAGACCACCACAACTACGACCACCACAAGCTACATCACCACGACCACAACTTCAAAGACCACCACAACAACTTCGGTTTCAACTGAAACGAAAAAAGCAACTGAAACTACTCCATCTTTGACACAGCCAAGTGAAACCACTGAGGTGTCAACGAACACGGAAACTGCTACAGAAACAGTAACGGAGCCTGTTACGGAAACTGATCCGCCTGCTCCTGAGCCTGAGCCTGAACCGACACCTGAACAATAGTTAGAATATAGAAAGCCCTGCTTCGGCAGGGCTTTTCTTTGTATAAAAAAAATTATATTAAAAACGCACAAACCATGTAGGGGACAGCGCCCCTATATTTTTGCACATAAAAAGCCCTGCCGAAGCAGAGCTTTTATTTTTACTGGTTATATATCTCTTTCCTGAGAAGTGCTTTGCAGGCTTCAAAATCCACTTCGAGAATTGATTGACCGTCAGATGATGTGCCATATGAATAGGAATCATCATCAGGTATTCTCATGGACTTTATCTCGTAATTCATGGAGAATATCGCCTTATAGGTAAGAGCAAAAAGCTGTGTCTGGGACATATTGGTTGTAAGATGTGACATTGATGCTTTTGCGAACTTGTCTATAGTCAGCGGATCTGAGCCTTTCGCCTTTTCGATTATCTTTGTGATAACTGTTCTCTGGCGTTCTGTTCGCTGGAAATCTGCGTTGCCAACATATCTAAGTCTTGCATAGGCGAGTGCCTGATTGCCGTTTACATGGAGCTTCTTTCCGCCCTTATCAAGATAGTCTGTACCCTTTTTATTTCCAAGAAGCTTGTTTTGCTCTGCCATTGGAGGCTTCATGCCCTCGGCCTCTTCGTCGGAAATGTCAAGCTCGATACCGCCAACTGCGTCAACGATATCAACGAATGACAGAAAGTCGATATAAACATAATCGTCAACGGCAATATCAAAATTATACTCTATGGTATCCATAAGAAGCTCTGCACCGCCGTAAACATACGCTGCATTGAGCTTTGACCATGTGTCTATATCATTTCCGTCAGCGTCAATGCCCTTGATATTCACATACATATCACGCATGAAAGAGGTCATTGTTATCTCTTTTGTGGTGCTGTTAATGGAGAGAAGTATCATAGAGTCTGTTCTGCCACGCTCGTCAGCGTTTCTTGTATCAGAGCCTATAAGCAGGATATTTCGTACATCAGAGCTGTTCATGGAAGCATCTGTGTTCATTCGCTGACCTCTTTCCACCTTGTTCACCATGCCTATGTATCGCCATATAAGCACGTTCGCCAATATGAAAACCACCAAAAGTATGATGATAAGCACCTTGAAAAAGGTTTTTATAGGGTGTCTTTTTTTATTTTCCACTTTGTTTTTACCTTTTTTGTTCGTCTGACCATTACGGCTTTTATTGTTTTTGCCAAATTGCAGGTCATTATTTCGTCTTTGGGCTGAGGTCTTGTTGCTTTTTGCTGACTTGCCTGAACCTCTCTGCTTGCTTTGTCCGTTCTGTGGACGTGACGTTTGTCTGCTCTGTGTCTGCCGTCTTGGAGTGCTTTCTCTGTATGAGCCTGCGTAATCTGATGATGAACGGCTTCCCTGCCCGTATGGCTGAGCTGTACCCTGTGTACGATCATCAGGGTAGCCAGCGTCATAGTAATCGTCAAAGACGTTCACGCCCTCGTCTATTTGCTGAACACGCTGTCCGCCCGCACCGCTTATGCGGTTGAACTCGTCAAGCTGTCGCTGATATTCCTGTTCATAGTAGTCCTGAGGCTTATTATCGTTTGTGTAGTTTTGTTGTCTGTCTTTATTAGCCACCTGACTGCACCTCCGTTCATTTTTACAATACCAATATTATAGTACATATCAGGCTTATTGTCAATGACAGAAAAAAAGGCGGAGCTTTTTCTGACCCGCCCCCTGTCAAGTAGACAGCGCAAAAAACAAAAATATTCTATGTTGTG
>NZ_LARF01000168.1:0-247 GCF_000980385.1 Ruminococcus sp. N15.MGS-57 | reverse complement strand
GAAGTCGTAACAAGGTAGCCGTATCGGAAGGTGCGGCTGGATCACCTCCTTTCTAGGGAGTCAGACGAAAGATCTAGCAGGTCTAGATGTTTCGGACAGGTTAAAGTAAGTTTCAGTTATTGTTCAATTTTGAGGGCCTTGCAAAAGGAACCTCAGGTAAGACGAAGAAGCGACACCCGATCGCGATGGCGTGGGGGTATAGCTCAGTTGGGAGAGCACCTGCTTTGCAAGCAGGGGGTCAAGGGTT
>NZ_LARF01000102.1:0-1465 GCF_000980385.1 Ruminococcus sp. N15.MGS-57 | reverse complement strand
ATTGCCACCCGGCCAAACAGCCGCTTTACCGAGAGGTTTTGAAACTTCATTTTGCCTCGCCTCCCGTCCATTGATAGCCCATGCCGTAAACGGTCTTGATGTAGGGTGCGTCGCCGTCGGATTCAATCTTGCTGCGAATCCGGCTGATGGAGGTTGTCAGGGTGTGTTCGTCTACAAACCGCTCGTCTATATCCCACAGCTTTTCCAAAAGCTGCCCACGGGTCAGCACTTGCCGGGGATTTTTACGGAACAGGTTCAGCATTTTGTACTCCATCGGGGATAGGGTCAGGGGCTTGCCGTTTAAGGAAGCCGTCTGCTCCGAGAAGTCCAGAAACAGCCGCCCGTCGTCGTAAATGTCCTTGGCCGGTTTGTGGTGTTCCAGCATGGCGAACATGGCTTTGATTTTCCGCTGCAAGGCCCCGATCACAAAGGGCTTTGTGATGTAGTCCACCGCGCCCACCTCATAGCCCCGTATCTGGTCGCTCTCCTGATCGTTGGCGGTCAGGAATATTACGATGGTGTCCGGGTGCTGGGGCTTTATCAGCTTGCACAGTTCAAAACCGTTCCCGTCCGGCAGGTTGATGTCCAGCAGCACTAAATCAAATTCCCGCTGGCGGATGGCTTCGGCTGCGGTTCTGGCATTTAGGGCAGAAGTCACGCCGTAGCCGTCTGCGGTCAGGTTATAGTCTAACATCTTATTCAAAAAACTGTCGTCCTCGACAATTAAAATCTGCTCCATATTCTCACTTCCTTTGCTTTTTGCAGATAGTATAACAGGCAAATGTCCGAGAATTGTTACAAGGACAAATATATTTATCATTTTACAGCTTTTTTATGTGTACTGCAATTTTATAAAAGAAAGGACAGCAGTATCATCAAATTGCTGTCCTTGCGGTTTATTATAGCTGGTAGTGTATAAGCGTGGGTTCATCATATTTGGTGTGGTATCTTTAACTATGGGAAACTCCTCTCTCCCACTTGCTCACTGCCGACTCAGTAACATAAAGCTCCTTAGCAAGGTCTTTTTGAGAAAGCCCCAGTTCTTTTCTTTTTGATTGAATGAATTTTCCAAGAGTAATTTTATCTTCCATAGCATATCACCTTTCAATTTGTTCGGAGTGCACTCTCTATGGTCAACATTATAGCCCACGGCTTTGAAAATGTCAATAAAATCGGGCTGGACTGTCAGTCAAGCCGCCTATCTACGCACTTTTTCGCATCTTTTTCATCTTATCACTGCCCTATCCACGCCAACAAAACAGCACAAAAAATCGCCCTGCTAAAAAGCAAAGCGTTGTTGGAGCGGGTCAGAGGGATCGCACCTCCATCTCCTTTCAGGAAGAAAAGTATTCTAGTAATTGAAATAAACCCGCAAAAAATATGAAGTCCTTACTCATCGTAAGGACTTTTTTGGAGCGGATTACGAGGCTCGAACTCGCTACCTCCACCTTGGCAAGGTGGCGCT
>NZ_LARF01000050.1:0-13103 GCF_000980385.1 Ruminococcus sp. N15.MGS-57 | reverse complement strand
GTTTTTCACATGACCCAACCGATATAAATTTCAAAGGAAAATCATTGTGGAATGAATGGGAGTATTAAAAATAAATATGGGTATAAAAAATTATTCTCGGAAGGAGATTTTTGGTATGCAACCTACTAACTATGAATTCCTAGATAAAATTGCAGATGTATTTTTATCTCAAAGAGCATGTGGCAATAACAATGAATTAATAGATACAGTTTCTTTTTATGACAATAAAATGTCTTCTATCGTTTATGATTATTATCCATTTGAGGTTGAAATTAGAGATAACAACTTATATTTTTTTATCATAACAAATCGCAGTGAAAAGAAAATGCTATTTTCGTCATCGCTTAATACCGACTTTGATAAGCTTTGTGACAGTTTGATAAAATGTATAACGACAGATGTAAAAAAGCAAATTCCCAAGAAATTTTTAAAAGCAAAGGGGTTTTTATAATGAATGAAAATCGAGCAGAAATAAAAGCCAAAATAGTGGAAACTGAAATGAAAAAATATTTTGGTAGTTTAGTTTCGAATTTTAATTTGATAGACGCTTTTTACGGCAATGGACATGAAGAATTTAGTTTGGGATTCAAGTATTGTGACTATTTTGATATGCGCTTTAATTATGGTCAAGGTGCTTGCGGATGCTGCATATGTTATGATTGGGGTGATAATAATGAGGCTATACTTATTAAAACCTCAATTGATGGTTGGTGGGAAAAAATTTCAATTCAATGGAAAAAATATTTTCATGAACTTAAAAAAGAACTGGATTTGCGTATTCCCGATGATTATTTAAAAGAATTTTTTTATAAATCCTAATACCGAAACAAATGTAGTGTGAACTAATGCGAATGCTACGGAACATATGGGGGAATATGTTGGTCGCTTTTAAAGTGTTGAAGGGAGAGATAGTTTTTGAATGATATAATCAGTACATTTAATGACTTGTATTATAAAATTCAAATATCTCATAATATTTGTTTGGCTGATGTAAGAAATATATGTTTGAAATCTTATAATAATTCTGTTGTCTGCGATGTTGATGGTGGCGCCCCGGAAATATATTACGAAATATTAGAGAGGGATTGTGGGCATTTTGCTGTTTTGAAAATAGAGCGAAACAGTCACGAGATTATATATGAAAGTGTTAATGCTGATTTCGCAGCAATTGCTCTTTTCCTGTTTCTTTCACGTCATCAAATAAAAAAAACTGATAATGATATTGAGATAGAAGAATTTATAAAAAAAGAAATTGCACACGGGAATATAGATTTGGCTAGACAGGTGATTGCTGAAAATTTTGGAGAAAAAACAATTTCGTTTGAAAAAAACGTATTCGATAAAATTTCTGTTATTACTTTGTCTACAAATAAAATTGACATTTTTTATCATGGCAATACAATTTTATTTTGTTCAGAATTTAATAAACCAGATCTTGAACGTGGATATTTAATTGCATTTAATAAATGCCGTATGATTAATATTTATCATAAAATAATGGTGAATATTACAAATATTATTCCCGATGTTAATAAAAACGAAAATAGAAAACTTAAATATCTATTTTTAGTTGGGGCTATGGAAAAATAAGTATATCAAGTATAATAACGCATACAATTTTTCTTGCTGACGGAGCATTTTTAGAGCCGATAGCTAACGTATTCATGCGAATGTATCATAGTTATTTTATTTCTTGATTTTTTTTTAGCTTAATGATATTGGGAGGGCATTGAGTTTATCTCAGTGTCCTGCTCGCTTTTCAATGAAAAAAAATATCCCCTCCAAAGCATTTGCCTTGAAGGGGATTAACTATATGCGTTTTACTGTGGCTTCTTAACGTCTGTCATAACTTCTTTAAGTCCTGTTGCAAGACCTGCAATACCCTGTATCTCACTTGGTATAATGATCTTTGTAGCCTTGCCGTCTGCTGCCTTAGCAAATGCTTCAAGGCTCTTGAGCTGGATTACCTGCTCGTTAGGGTTAGCAGCATTCAGCTTGACGATACTCTCGGCAATCGCCTTCTGTACCATGTCGATAGCCTGCGCTTCACCTTCTGCCTCAAGTATCTTCTGCTCCTTTACAGCGTCTGCACGAAGTATCATAGACTGCTTCTCAGCTTCGGCTGCAAGTATCTGTGACTCCTTGTCTGCCTGTGCTCTGAGTATCTTAGATTCTTTCTCACCCTCTGCAACAAGCACCTGAGATTTCTTCTCAGCCTCTGCCTGAATGACCTTTTCACGTCTTTCACGGTCAGCTTTCATCTGCTTTTCCATTGCGTCCTGAATTTCTCTTGGCGGAAGAATATTCTTAAGCTCAACTCTCTGCACCTTGATTCCCCACCTATCTGTGGCTTCATCAAGAATTGCTGTGATCCTTGTGTTGATAATGTCACGGGAAGTGAGCGTAGCCTCAAGATCAAGATCACCAACAATGTTTCTGAGTGTTGTTGCCGTCAGATTTTCAATAGCTGAGATAGGTCTCTCAACGCCGTATGTGAACTGCATTGCGTTTGTTATCTGGAAGAACACAACAGTGTCTATTTGCATTGTTACGTTATCCTTTGTGATAACTGACTGTGGCTTGAAGTCAACTACCTGCTCTTTGATAGATACTCTTTTTGCAACTCGGTCGATAAAAGGTACTTTTACGTGAAGCCCCGTTCCCCATGCCGCATGAAAAGCTCCAAGTCTTTCAACTACAAATACATATGCCTGCGGTACTATCTTGATGTTGCTGATAACAATGATTATAAGCAATACGATGATAGCAAGTACGATATAAATTCCAGGTTCCATTATATGCCTCCTAAAAATAAGTTTATGTAAGCTGTTACTTTTCTTCTGAAACTATCAGCTTTGCACCGTCAATACGCACTACCTTCACTGGTGTGCCTTCTGAGATCTTTGAGCCATCCTCAGTTCTTGCTGCCCAATCTGTGCCATCAAGAGTGACCCTGCCTTTGTTCACAGAGTTATCTATAGGCTCAATAACTATTGCAGTTTTTCCCACATCAAGCTCGTAATTTGTTGCAACTGTCTTGTTCTGAAGCTTCTTGACCACAGGTCTTGTAAGCAAAAGAAGTATGATCGAGCTTACGACGAATACGATGCACTGTGTAAGGAAAGAAAGCTTAGCTATGGCACAAAACATCGCAATAAGTGCTGCTATAGCAAGCCATATAGACACAAGTGCCGTTCCTGTTGCGACCTCGCATACAACAAAGAACACGAAAGCTAAAGCCCAGAAAACTATTTTGAGTGTAGCCATTGTCATATGATACCCCCTGTTCCTCTCATTTATTTAAGATTTATTATAACATATTATTTTAAAATTTACAATAGCTAAGACACAATATTTTTGCTTTTTTACCTTTAATCTTCAATGATTTTACATTGACAGTACCATATTCTATTAGCTGTACTCTAATATATACATATTGATGCTACTACATAAAATATTTCTAAAATATAGTTATATAAAAAATTTACAGTAAAAGCGGTAACCCGCTGGAGGTAACCGCTTTTACTATTTGTGTAATTATACGTTGTCGCTGAAATAAACATCATACCAAACAAGGAATGAGAACACTGTCCAGATCTTTCTTGAATAGTCATATTTGCCTGCACGGTGATCGTCAAGAAGCTGTACAAGCTTATCTGTGTGAAAGAACTGTGCCGACTGAGGAGAAGTAAACTTATCCTTTACTATATTATAATACTTATCTTCTTTCAGCCATACCCTGATAGGAACAGGGAAGCCGAGCTTCTTTTTCTTAGCTGTCTGTGGAGGGCAAGCCTGAAGTGCAGCAAGACGCATTGCATACTTCGTTTCAGTTTCAGTAACTCTGTCCTTTACAGGTATCTGCTCTGCAAGCTCCATTACCTTTCTGTCAAGGAACGGTACACGAAGCTCTAGGGAGTGAGCCATGCTCATTTTATCCGCTTTAAGAAGAATATCACCTGTCATCCAAAGGTGCAGGTCAATGTACTGCATCTGCGTTACCTGATCCTGATCTCTTACCTTATCGTAGAAAGGCTTTGTGATAGCCATAGCGTCAGGAGCGTTTGTTTTTATGCTCAGAATGTCCTTACGCTCTTTCTCAGAGAAGATGTATGCGTTACCAATAAATCTCTCGTCAAGGTCCTTAGAACCTCTTATAAGATAGTTTATGCCGTGCTTGTGAGGCAGCTTTTCTGCAACTGCACCAACAGCCTTTCTGATAGGTCTTGGTATCTTGAAGTAGCTTGCCATATCAGCAGGGTTGTGATAGATGTTGTATCCACCGAATATTTCGTCTGCACCCTCGCCTGAAAGCACTGCCTTGACCTTTTCTGATGCAATCTGACATACAAAGAACAGAGCCACAGCCGCAGGGTCTGCAAGAGGTTCGTCCATGTGATATTGTATTTTTGAAAGGCTGTTCCAGTATTCCTCAGGAGAAATGACCTTGGAGAAGTTCTCCTTATTGATATACTTTGAAAACTCCTTAGCATAACCTATCTCGTTGTACTTCTCGTCCTCTCCGAAGCCCACAGTAAAGGTCTTGTCAACGTTGGCAACAGCGGCAACATAGCTTGAATCAACACCGCTTGAAAGGAAAGAACCTACCTCAACGTCAGCGAATTTGTGTACCTCAACGGAGTTTTTGAAAGTGTCAGATATCCTATTTACCCAATCCTCTAAAGAAGGACCATTGTCCGCATGAAACTTGACTTCCCAATATCTTCTTACGTTCATCTCGCCGTTCTTGTATGTAAAGCAGTGAGCGGCAGGGAGCTTGTAAACATTTTTGAAGAAAGTTTCTGTTGTAGGAGAATACTGGAATGTGAGATAAGTTTCAAGAACGTCTGTGTTAAGTTCCTTCTTGAAATGAGGGTGGTCAAGAAAACTCTTTATCTCAGAACCCCACATAAGAGTTTCGCCCATTTTTGCGTAGTAAAGAGGCTTGATACCGAAGAAATCTCTTGCACCGAAAACCTCATTTGTATTCTTGTTGAAGATAACGAATGCAAACATACCTCTCAGCTTGTCGAGCATATCCTCGCCCCACTGCTCATAGCCGTGGATAAGCACCTCTGAGTCGGTCTGTGTATAGAACTTGTGACCAGACGCTACAAGCTCCTCACGGAGATTCTTGTAGTTGTATATCTCACCGTTGAATGTAAGTACCAACGACTTATCTTCATTGAAGATAGGCTGGCTACCTTGATCTGAAAGGTCGATGATCGAAAGTCGGCGGAAACCCATTGCGATCTGCTCGTCAACATATTTTCCGTCAGAGTCAGGACCTCTATGTTTTATTCTATCCATCATTTTTCCAAGAACTATGGAAGCGTCATTGATTTTATTTGTAAATCCAACAAAACCGCACATATAAAAGCCTCATTTCTGTTAAATCAAATTGCCTGTATCTTAGATAATACAGCCGCTTGTCGCCTAGTGAACGTCAAGCAATATAATATTTATTATACACTATATGCGGCTTTTTTGCAAGGGGTAAAAACAAAAATTAAACAATAAAAGAAATTGTCTTTTGTGCATTTATCACATGGCAGTGTGTATGGTATAAAAATATCTGCGATTTTGTCATTTTGGCTTGAAAAAGGCAGAGGGATATAGTATAATGGTATTAAAATCATATTTTGGAGAAGATCTTATGAACGATAACAAAAAGAAGAAAAATGGTTATAGATTGGATATTGTGTTGATAGTGAGTTTTTTTGTAATGCTGATATCTTTCTGTGCCTACATGATGAATACTACTCTCGAAGAGGTACTTGAAAATGAAACAGGCAGCTCTGTAGTCACACATGATTACACTTACGAGAGTGCTGAGAGTAGTTCAGCAGCATAGTGCAAAATTTAAAAGTTCGACAAGCTAAAGTGCTTTACGTGTTTGCTGAATTTGCCTATTTACGACATTTCAGAGGTACGGAGTGACACTTGAAAAATGCATAAGACGACAAGTTAGCTCACTTTACAGTATTAAGAACTAAACTATACTGTATTATGCATTGTAAAGTTCGACCGCATTATAGTTAAAAGCATTTTGCTTGACACCTAAAATCAATATCTGACGAAAATGTGGCTTTGTGCATTTAATACAAATAACAAAGTCACATTTTGTTGTATAACGCCTTGACTTTGCGTCACTTATACTATATACTTGTATTAAGCACTGCTTTTTATACAATATGTTGTGATTTGCGGTGCGAGTTGTGAGAATAAAAAAATATAAGGATAAATCGGGAAAATCGGAGGCGGTATTGTGATAATCAAGATAAAAAAGCGTGACGGACGTACTGTAACTTTCAATATTGAGAAAATAGCTGGCGCTATATACAAGGCGGCTCAGTCTGTGGGCAAGGATAACTATGAGGAAGCTTTGGAGCTTTCGGGTAAAGTTGTTGATAAGCTTATGGAAAAACACCTTGATATGCCTACTGTTGAAGAGATTCAGGATTGCGTTGAGCGTGTACTTATTGAGGAGGGCATGGCTGATACTGCAAAAAGTTATATACTCTACCGCTCAAACAGAACTCGTGCAAGGGAAATGAATACCCGTCTTATGAAAGTTTATGAGGATCTTACTTTCCAATCAGCGAAAGATAACGATTTGAAGCGTGAGAATGCTAATATAGACGGCGATACCGCAATGGGTACAATGCTTAAATACGGATCTGTGGGTGCAAAGGAGTTCAATGAGATGTATGTTCTTGCTCCTGAGCATTCAAAGGCTCATCAGGAGGGGGATATCCACATTCATGATCTTGATTTTTATACACTGACTACCACTTGCACTCAGATAGACCTTACAAAGCTTTTTGATAAGGGTTTTTCTACAGGTCATGGCTTTTTGCGTACACCAAATGATATACAAAGCTATGCGGCGCTTGCCTGCATTGCGATACAATCCAATCAGAACGACCAGCATGGTGGTCAATCTCTTCCGAAGTTCGATTATGATATGGCTGAGGGTGTAAGAAAGACATTCAGACATCGCTATCGTGACAATATCGGCAGGGGTCTTGCTCTCCTTGGTGAAGTTTCTGATGCTCAGAGCATTGCAAAGAAAATAACTGAAATGCTTGATGAGCAGGGTTTAAAGATCACTCTCGCCAATGATAACGGCTATCAAGAGGCTGAAGCACAGTTTCTTGTAAATTTTGTTGACGCACCTATAGTGAAGAAGATACAGAGTTTTGCATATAAAAACTCTTTGAAAGAAACTGACAGAGCCACATATCAGGCAATGGAAGCGCTTATCCATAATCTTAATACCATGAACTCCCGTGCAGGCGCTCAAACGCCTTTCAGCTCCATAAATTATGGTACTGATACTTCTATCGAGGGCAGACTTGTTATAAAGAATATTCTTCTTGCAGAGGAAGCAGGACTTGGCAATGGTGAAACGCCTATTTTCCCTATACATATTTTCAAGATAAAAGAGGGCGTGAACTTTGATCCTGATGACCCGAACTATGACCTTTTCAAGCTCGCCTGCCGTGTATCAGCGAAGCGTCTTTTCCCGAATTTTTCATTTATCGACGCTCCTTTCAATCTACAGTATTACAAAGAGGGCAATCCTGACACTGAGATAGCTTACATGGGTTGCCGCACAAGAGTTATCGGTAACGCATATGACCCTACTCGTGAGATAGTGACAGGAAGAGGAAATCTCTCTTTTACTACCATTAATCTCCCTAGACTTGGCATAAAAGCACAGCGTAATATCGGTGCTTTCTTTGACAGCCTTGATGAGCTTATGGATCTTTGTATCGACCAGCTTATGCACAGATTTAAGATACAGTGTTCAAAGCGTGTGAGAAATTATCCGTTTCTCATGGGTCAGGGCATATGGCTCGATTCAGAGAAGCTTACGGCTGACGATACACTTGAAGAAGTGCTAAAGCATGGCACGCTTTCAGTGGGCTTTATCGGTCTTGCTGAGTGTCTTAAAGTGCTTACTGGCAAGCACCATGGTGAAAGTGAAGAAGCAAGAGAGCTTGGCTTGGAGATAATCTCACGTATGAGAGCAAGAATGGACGAGGAAACAAAGCGTACTGGTCTTAACTTCTCGTTGCTTGCAACACCTGCTGAGGGACTTTCTGGCAGATTTGTTAAAATGGATAGAGAACGTTACGGCGAGATAGCAGGAGTTACAGACAGAGAATATTATACTAATTCTTTCCATGTACCTGTTTACTATCCGATAACAGCGTTTGAGAAACTTAAAATAGAAGCTCCTTACCATGCTCTTACAAATGCAGGCCATATAAGCTATATCGAGCTTGACGGCGATCCGCTGAACAATCTTTCTGCATTCGAGAAAGTCGTAAGATATATGAAAGAAGTTGGCATAGGCTACGGCTCAATAAACCACCCTGTTGACCGTGATCCTGTTTGCGGATATACTGGAATAATAGGTGACAAATGCCCGAAGTGTGGACGTTCTGAGGCTGAACACAGCAAGGTGATACATGAGAGGATACCTCGTGCAAAAGCCTGCTGTGAGGGTGACAATTAGCCATGGAGCTTAGGATAGCAGGCACTGTCGGTGAATCTATCGTAGACGGACCGGGTTTTAGGTTCACTATTTTTACGCAGGGCTGTCCACACGGCTGTGAGGGTTGTCACAATCCGCAGACACATGATTTTAACGGTGGCATTGTCGTTGACACAGACCAGCTTTACAATGAGATAATAAAAGACCCGCTTCTTGACGGTGTGACGTTCAGTGGCGGTGAGCCTTTCTGTCAGTGCAAACCGTTAGCAGAACTTGCAGGAAGGATAAAAGCGTTCCGTGGCTTTTCACTGAATGTGATATCATTCACGGGCTATACTTATGAATATCTAATCGCAAACGCTAACGCTGAAAACGGCTATATGGAGCTTCTTAGTCAGCTTGATTATCTTGTTGACGGACCATTTATTCTGTCACAGCGAAGCCTTGAGTTGAAATTTATGGGCAGCAAAAATCAGCGTTTTATTGATGTACAAAGGTCCTTGAAAGAGGGCAGAGCAGTAGTCGTTGAACCATATTGAACATAGAAAAGCGAGTTTCATGATGTTGAAACTCGCTTTTATTTATACCAAAAGACCTCCGCAATCGTTAAACTACGGAGGTCAAATTAATTATTTCTCAGGCTCTATTACCTCAACATCTTTTGGGTCGAGAGTTTCTGCATTATCAGCCTCGGCTGCTCTCTTTACTGCTTCTTCCTGTGACTTTTTCAAAGCTTCCTGTATGTCCTCGCCAAGAAAATCAGGGAGTGACATTCCTGCTTGCTTGAACAGATCGTTCAGTGGAGGAACTGACTGCATAAGTCCGCTTAGAAAGTTTGCTGTCGAGCCTTTTCCGTCTGCACCTGCGCCTGTATCCCACACGGTTATCTTGTCTATCTTAATGTTCTTGATAGCTTCTACCTGAATAGAGATAAGTTCTTCAAGCTTGTCAGCAACTATGAGTTTAACTGCTGCATTAGCGTCTCCGCCTGCTGCTTCAACAAGCTTTCTCATACCCTCTGCCTGCTTTGTGAGTATTTCCTGATTACCCTTTGCTTCAGCTTCCATTTTTGCAAAGATAGCATCGGCCTCACCCTTTGCTTTACGTCTTACTACCTCAGCCTGTGCTTCAGCTTCGATCTCAGCCTGCTGCTTTGAGATCTGAGCCTTTACGATAACATCGGCGGTCTGTGTAGCCTTTTCAAGTTCGGCTCTCGTCTGCTCGGCGGATTGCTGAGCTATGTAAGCTTCCTGCTTTGCCTTTGCTGCCTGAACAGCTTCAGCGGCTGTAGCCTGTCTGAGAGCTTCCGCTTCACGCTCACGTCTGAGGGCTTCTGACTGTGCAACCTCTATCTTGGCTTGGTTCTCACCGTCGATAGCAGAAGCGTTTGCAGCAGCAACTTGGATACGCTGGTCTTTCTGAGCGTTTGCCTGACCGATCTCACCGTCTCTGTGTTTTTCGGCAACTGACTTCTTAGCGTCATTGATAGCCTTTGCAGCAGCTTCTTTACCGAGAGCTTCCAGATATCCAGACTCATCTGTAATATCCGTTACGTTTACGTTGATAAGCTTAAGACCTATCTTTTTAAGCTCTATCTCAACATTATTTGATACCGCGAGCAAAAATTTATCTCTGTCTGAGTTTATTTCCTCGATATCCATTGTTGCGATAATAAGTCTCAACTGACCGAAAATAATATCCTTGGCAAGCTCCTGTATCTCAATGAGTTTAAGACCGAGAAGTCTTTCAGCAGCGTTTTGCATAACGCCTGGTTCTGTCGAGATACCAACAGTAAATCTTGACGGAACATCAATTCTGATGTTCTGCTTTGAAAGAGCGTTTTTTAGATCCACATTTATGGATATAGGAGTAAGATCCATATACTCATAAGATTGGATTATTGGCACGATAAATGCCGCACCGCCGTGGATACATCTTGCGCTTCTTGCTTGACCATTCTTGTCTGTTCCTACTTTACCATAGATAACAAGCACCTTATCAGACGGACATTTTCTGTAGCGTGACAGTATCGCCATAATTGCCGCAAAAAGCACAACGACTATCACGCAGATGATGATTACTGGTTCCATAATTTTTCCTCCCACACAAATACTATTATAATAACCCCAAGACGGGTCATTTCACAGAATCTTTATGTTTAGCACCCCTATGTTCTATCAATTCTTTTATTTTTCTATTACGACAGTATCTCCTTGCAAATCGATAATACGAACCTGAGTTCCTGTCTTTATAAGCTCATCACCATTGTTTATTGCAGTGACTTCTCTTAGCTGTCCGTTTATCATAACATTCACTTTACCAAGCCCATGGTCTTTAGGTGGGCAGGGGATATAAACAGTAGCAGTTTCTCCTATAGCATTTTTATAATCAGCCGTACCGTTTTCAGCAAGTCTTGCAGAAAGTTGAACTATCTTTGCTACAAGAAGCATGGTCGCCAGACCCAGAACAAAGCCGATAACTGTAGACAGTGCTGGATAAACACCTGAGCTTACAAGAACGATAGATGACCAGCTAAACACAGTGAAAAAAGCAACTATGGTCTGAAGCGTGAACATTCTCATTGAAGCAAAATCCGCAGGGTTTCCGCCGTCTACGTTGTGGTCACAGCCGATATCATGTGTACAGTGACCAATATCCACATCTCCGTGACCGCTTATGTTGGTATCAACATCAAGATCAAGACCTGACGTGTCGCTGAAATCGTGACCGCTTCCACCATCATGAAAACCGAACATAGAAAGCAAAGTCTGCACAAGCAGTATAAGCGTTGACGGAAACGCTATACAATACAGCACTTTAAGTAAAAGCGACAAACCGTCCCACCATTCATTCATATAGCTTACACCTCCAATGTAAATATTATTTACGTTTATTATATACTCATTTATCTTATTTGTCAATAGATTTTCGACAATAATTAAAATTATTTTTTAGATATGGCTTAGCACAAAAAAATTGTAAATTTTCCGTTAAACACTTGAAATCTGTTTTACTATCTGCTATCATATAAGTAAATGAAATTTACAGTAAATAAAGTGAGGCGATATAATGGAGAACAATACTCTCGGCAAGAGGATAAAAGAGGCAAGGCTTGCAAAGAAAATGACTCAAAGCGAGGTAGTGGGTGATTTTATAACCCGCAATATGCTTAGTCAGATAGAGAGCGGCTCAGCAACGCCGTCGGTAAAGACCCTTGAATACCTCTGCAAGGTGTTGGAGATAGAGCCTAATACCCTTCTGCCTGATGAAAACGACTCCAAAAACGCCCCTGACGCAGAGGGCTATATCAGTATACGGAAAGAATTTATAAACAAGAACTATAAGGCTGTTATAGAGTATGGCACTGATGACGAATTTTCAGATGAGATATGTGCGCTTAAGGCGAAAGCTTGCCTTATGGTGGCTAGGGAGTATTCAGGCTCTGACAGTGCCACGGATCTTCAAAAGGCGATAGACCTTGCCAAGCAGGCTTCTGAACTTTCAAAGCGTGGTATTTTTGCAGATGAAAGCGTTAAAAGCAAGGCTGACGAGCTATTAAAAGCTAACGCTAAGCGTCTTAGCGACTATTACAGAAGTCTTTTGTAGGGTACAGTCATGGAATTTGTTATCATAGCCACGGTTGTTCTTGTGCTTGCCATGTGTCTTGGCGCAGACTTTGTTATAGTTCCTATAATGTTCATTGTTTTTCTTGTCGTCCTGCTACTGGCTATTTTTGGTTTCTTTGTATACTCTGCTGTAAAACTTACTGGAACGAAAAGCGTGAAAGGAAAGTTTGTGCGTTTCGGCAGGGCAGAGGGCAAGAAATTTGATACAGCGTTTTACAAGGTTAGTGATAGTGAGTATCCAAACGTATTCCCATATGAGGTAGTAATGCGCTCAAAGATATACATACCCGATAAGGTCTGTAGGCTCAGATATGACGGCAAAAGAAATGAAGTTTTTGACCTGAATGCAGTTTGCTGTGTGATATTTGGACTTGTTCTTAGTAGCGTATCGGCGGTGATGATGATACTTTTTCTACTAACAGTGATAGGCGTGAATTGAATGATTTTAGGCAGTAGGTTAGCTTGCTGCCTTTTTTGTGCATTTAAAATGGCAATAGTGGGTGATTTAAAATAATGTTGGTTTGTCAATCATATTGGACACTATCATTAAGAAATTCGATAGGCGAAAACCATTTGAGGGGACGCATAGGACGGTTGTTTGTTCGACTTAAACGTGCAGCTAGCTGCACGTTTAAGTCGTCGCAGGAATAAAACCTATGGCACGAATAGAATTTGTTGTGATCTTCTCGGTGACTGCGCTCTACTTTGCCATTGTGCCTGGGCGTATATGGACGAATGAGTTTGTGTTCAATGCCAAGTTGTGAGAGCGTATTCTCAAACAGCGTTTTCTTGTCTCTTTTGCTTGGCGAAAAGCGGTTAGTAAATTCAAATCCATTGTCGGTCTGAATACATTTCACTGTTATTCCTCTGCGTTTGTACCATTTCACCAGCCTTTTTACAAAGTCTGCTGAAGAACAGGTGCTTTGCTCCTCATATCCGTATAAAAATCTTATCCTGGTATACTCATCGAT
>NZ_LARF01000005.1:0-77925 GCF_000980385.1 Ruminococcus sp. N15.MGS-57 | reverse complement strand
CTAGTTTTTTCATAACCCTGTAAAGACTTTCAAGACAGCGTGTATACCCTTGTTTTCTGAGACGATGCCATAGTTCGGGAAGCTCAAGCGTTGGGTTTCGTTTGTGATACCTTTTGATAAGATCTATTTCTTCCTTGGTATGCTCGTTGGGATGATGATGCGGTCGGCGTGATTTAACTGCGAGGGACTCCACACTTCCGTCCCAGCGTTTCAGCCAGAAATATATATATGAACGTGATTTATTGTATTTTCTGCTCGCTCGGCTCACTCCATATTTCTTTGCGTAATTCATTAAGGATTGACGAAACTTCATATCTTGTGTTATACTATTCATGAGAGATAGGCTTCCTTTCTGATTTGTATTTGTGTGGTAACTTTATTTTATCAGATTTTTGCCTATCTCTCTTTTCTTTTTTCTTAATTTTGTCCAATATCTATTGTAGCACTACACTCATTCCTCACTAGTAGTACAACGTTTCGATTGACACAAAACTCCACCTGTGATATAATTTTCTTGTAAAACACATAACGCAAATATGGAGATCATAAAATGAATAACGATACAATAAAACTTATACGAAAAACCTCAAACGTAAATTCACTTATGGTGATAATTTTCTATATGCTTGATATCGCACTTATAAGACTTGGCGACTTAGTGGTGTATCATATCGCAGGAAAGTCAGCCTACTATGAGGATATCGCTCAGCTTGTGAGCTACTGCATACAGTATCTCGTGGTTGTGCCAATAGTTCTTGTGGTATTCAGACTTGTGAGTGGCAAAAAAGAGGGACTTAAAATAACAGCCTGTTTCAGAAGGCCCTCAATGCCTGTAAAATGGGTCGCAAAATGGATCGTCATATCATTCGGGCTTATCTATGCCGCAAATTATATCAACACATTTATTTTCTCATATGTGCAGAAAGCTTCGGGAACGAGCCTTAAAGGCGTTGACTTCACTTCAAGCGGCACTGCCCTGGGCGGCGTAACAAGCGTGCTTGCAATGTCAGTGCTTGCACCGTTTTTTGAGGAGCTTATGTTTAGAGGTACGCTTTTCAGAAATGCCGAAAAGTGTGGTCAGCTCACAGGCATTATAATGGTGGGGCTGACATTCGGACTTTGGCACGGAAGCTATCAGCAGATACTCTATGCGGCTGTTATGGGAATGTGTGCCTGCTTTATGGTTGCAAAAACAGGATCTATCTTCCCGTCTTTGATACTTCACTTCACCATGAACACTATCGGAGCAATTCAGAGCGTCGCACTTGGTTCCATAGACTTTGACAAGTTTTCCGCAGACCTTGAAAAAGGTCAGATCACAGGCACAGCACCAATGATAATAATTGCTGTCGCACTGCTTTCGTTCGGACTTATGATAGCTGGTCTTGTGCTTTTCGTAAAAGAGCTTAGATATCACCGTGACAGCTTCAGACTCATAAACTTCTGCCCTGACGTTTCACAAGGCAAAAAGATAGTCATCTATCTCACCGCACCTGTTACCATACTCGCCTTTGCAGGACTTATCTTCATCACAGTCCGCACAGCTTTAGGTCTTGGGCTATTCTAAAATACGCATAAAAATAACGCAGACTTTTTACAGCCTGCGTTATTTTTATCCGGAGTTATTTATTATGATTTAAGGCTTGCGATCTTCTGGTTGAGTTCCTTGATCTCGGAATCTACAGTTGCAGAATACTTCTCACGAACCTGCGTCCATGTGGACTGTACACCCTCTTCATTAACATTTGAAGCATCACTGTAGAGTGCGTCAACCAGGCACTGGTTTCCGTCAAACTGCTTTCTGTCGCCGAGAGCGGAAGATATACCGTAAGCATAGTCGAAGAGCATAAGGTAATCGTCAGAAACAACGTCCATTTTCACATCATACATCTCGTCTGTCCAATTAGGGTTGTTCTCCATGAACTTGTCCTTGTTTGTCTGCTCATACTTAGGATCTGTCTTTGAAGCTCTTACGCACTCAAACCAGCACTTAACAGCTTCGCTTCTTGTTGAACCTTTTACCCACATGAAAGCTGTCATATCAGACGTTGTTATCTTCTGCTGATTATCGTCATACTGAGGGATAGGAACAACGCCCCAGTTCTCGCCCTCCTTTGGAGTCTGGTTGCCTGTGTAAGCCCACTCGCCCATTGCATAGAACAAGCAGTTCTGATTGAAGCAATCTCTTGCAGAGCCTACCCAGCCGTTGAGGATAAGTCCATCCTTCATCATATTATAAAGGAAGTTCTGAGCCTTTTCGATATCAGGGTCGTTAAGATTGCTTGAAAACTCGTTTGTTGCAGGATCATAGTTTACAAGACGCTTGCCTGTCTGCTGAACAACGTGCGCTCTGAAGAAGCCGTTTACGCCGTAACGCTCAGTATCAGCCGGTGCGTTGCCAACATATGAGGACATGATATCCTCCCAATTCTTCCAAGTCCACTCATTGTTTACATAAAGCTCATATGGATCGTCAAGACCCTCTGCGTCAATGATATCCTTATCATAGCAGAGCATAGCAGAAGCCGAATAGCCAAGAGGTGCAACATAATGCTTTCCATTGAGCATGAACTGATCTGCTGTATCCTTTGTTGCAGACCACAAAGGCTGGCTGAAATCAACGATGCTGTCGATAGGCTGATACATATCCTTTACTACCTGTGAAGGGAATGCAAGCCACTCATACTTGAATATATCAGGAATATCCTTGTTAGCTGTGATAGCAGCAGCAAGATTATCAAATCTGTCCTCATTTGAAGTCTGCTGGAATCTTATCTTTCCGCCTTTGCTCTCAAAAAGCTGAAGCTCTGTGCTCTTCTCAGGACTGCCCTTAGTAGGGTTAATGTCGCCCTCACCGAGATAAAGTATCTCTTTTTCAGCACCCTCTGGGATAGCCTCGATAGATTCCGTGTCAGCTACCGCAACGTTCTCTGTTGCAGAAAAATCGTCCTCTGCCTTGCTTGAAGAGTTTGATGAGCTTCCGCAACCCGCTACTCCTGTTGCCATTGACAAAGCCATTACAGCCGCTATGTACTTTTTGTAATTCATAAAATATTCCTCCATAATTCAATATTTTAGCATCAAAGCTGTCCGTATGTAGTTGATGAGTTCATATATTAAATCTTGCTATAATTATACAACACATATAAAGCTATTGTCAATCACCATTATAGCACAATTATCAGCAATTTAATTGTATACTTTGCACAATTAAATCCATATGTATTGTTAAAGCGCAATATTACGATCAATATAGTTTAAAATATACGCATAAAGTTCAAATATTCAATATGCCCGTTTTGAATGAATATAAAACAGATACAAGAGCTTTTTGTAGAAAACATTAACCAAAACAGCAAAATATGTACAGCATTTATGCAGTTCGTAAAACTTTTTTCATGTAATCGTTTGATGTTTTCAGTGGTACTTGTAATTAGCGAATTATTATAGTATACTTGTTTAAGAAGATTTTTTTACCGAAAGGAAATTGCTTGATATGACAGATTTTGAAAGAAACAAAGCAAGGGTGACAGCCGAATACGAGGCTCTCATCAACAGAAAAAACATTGTGTCCGACAGCTACAACGGAATTTATGACAGATACGTTTACCCTGTTCTGACAGCCGCACACGCACCTATTATCTGGAAATATGACATGAACCCTGAGACAAATCCATACTTCATGGAGAGATTGGGCATAAACGCAGTACTGAACTCAGGCGCTATTTATCTCAACGGCAAGTATTACCTTGTTGCAAGAGTTGAGGGCAATGACAGAAAGTCATTTTTTGCAGTAGCAGAGAGCGACAGTCCTGTTGACGGCTTCCGTTTCTGGGACTTCCCTGTTCAGCTTCCTGACACTGAACCGGAGGAAACAAACGTATACGATATGAGACTTACTCAGCATGAGGACGGCTGGATATACGGTGTATTCTGCTCAGAGAGCAAGGACAAGACTTCAAACGATCTTTCTGCCGCTACAGCTCAGGCTGGAATCGTAAGGACAAAGGATCTTAAGACATGGGAAAGACTTCCTAATCTCAAATCCAAGTCGCCACAGCAGAGAAACGTTGTACTTCACCCTGAGTTCGTTGACGGAAAGTACGCATTCTACACACGTCCACAGGACGATTTTATCGAAACTGGCTCAGGCGGAGGAGTATGCTTCGGTCTTTGCGAAGACATCACAAACCCTGTTATCTGCACAGACGAAGTTGTTATCTCACCAAGGCAGTATCACACAATCACAGAGGTAAAGAACGGTGCAGGCGCAGTGCCTATCAAGACACCAAAGGGTTGGATACACATTGCACATGGCGTAAGAAACACAGCCGCAGGTCTTAGATACGTAATTTATGTATTTGCAACTGACCTTAAAGACCCTTCTAAGCTAATCGCTTCGCCGTCAGGACTTTTCATTGCACCACACGGCAATGAAAGAGTGGGTGACGTATCAAACGTTGCGTTCACAAACGGTGCGATCGTTCGTGAAAACGGTGACGTGTATATTTACTACGCTTCATCAGACACAAGACTTCACGTTGCGGCAACAACGATCGACAAGCTTATGGATTACACATTCAACACTCCGTCAGACCCACTGCGTTCTGTTGACTGCGTAAAGCAGAGATGCGAGCTTATCAGAAAAAATCTCGAATATCTTAACAAGTAATATATCAAACACAAACAGACGGCTTCTGCTGTCTGTTTTTTTGTACACTAAAACTTTTTTCAAGTCTGCCATATCTGTGCATAAATATTGCACTACCCATGTAGGGGACGTCGTCCTCTACAATTATGCTATGGTTTGTCTGCCGCAAAATTGCTGAGTCCCTTTACCGCAACTTTTTTTATATACCCTATTGCAATCGTCCACAATCTATGGTATAATTAATTAATAAAAGCACAATATATGCAATATCACGCACAAAATTTTCTCTTAACTAAGGAGTGTTTATAATGAGATGTCCTTTTTGCAACTATGAAGATACAAGAGTAATAGATTCACGTCCAAGCGAGGGAAAAAAGCGTCGCCGCCGTGAGTGTCCGAAATGCGGAAAGCGTTTCACTACTTATGAGGTGGTGGAAAAGCCACAGCTTATGGTATACAAGCGTGACGGCTCGTTTGAGCCTTTTGACAGACAGAAGCTTATAAAAGGCATTCAGAACGCTATCAAAAAGCGTCCTGTCAGTGTTGATGATATGAAAAACCTTGTTGACGATATAGAGAACACCTTCGCAAACAAAATGCAGACTGAAACCACCACCAGTGAAATAGGCGATATGGTGCTTATGGGTCTGAAAAAGCTTGACCACGTTGCATATGTGCGTTTTGCTTCCGTTTACAAGGACTTCTCTGACGTTGATTCGTTCATTCAGATAATCACTGAGCTTTCTGACAAGAAGAAATAAATAAGAGCGTTCCGATAATTTTCGGGACGCTTTTTTCGCACCAAAAAAGCGGACAGCCAAAGCCGTCCGCCATATTTTTCATATTGTATTAAAGCTGTGTATCAACAAAAATTGTATAGATAGCCTTCATTGCAGATTCAAAATCAGCCTCGTTTACACCGATGATGATGTTAAGCTCGCTAGAGCCCTGATCTATCATCTTTACGTTTACATGAGCGTGTGCAAGGGCTGAGAATATTCTGCCTGCTGTACCTCTGTTTGACTTCATTGCACGTCCCACAACTGCAATAAGCGCAAGGTCTGTTTCAATATCAATTGTATCAGGGTGACAGTTTCTGTGCAGACCTGACATTATCTCCTGCTCCTTTGGAGCAAACTCTGCCTGATGAACAACAACAGACATTGTGTCGATACCTGATGGCATATGCTCAAAGCAGATACCATTCTTCTCGAAAACTTCAAGAACTCTTCTGCCGAAACCAAGCTCTGCGTTCATCATATCCTTTTCGATATTGACTACAGTAAAACCCTTCTTTCCTGCTATACCTGTGATCGTGAATGCAGGCTTCTGAGATGTGGACTCAACGATCATTGTACCCATATCCTCAGGCTTGTTTGTGTTCTTGATGTTTATTGGGATACCTGCTTTTCTTACAGGGAAAATAGCGTCCTCATGAAGTACGCCTGCACCCATGTAAGAAAGCTCTCTCAGTTCCTTATATGTTATGGTAGTGATAGGCTGTGGGTTGTCGATAATTCTAGGGTCGCATACCAGAAAGCCTGATACGTCTGTCCAGTTCTCATAAAGATCAGCGTTTACTGCTGCGGCAACGATAGAACCTGTTACGTCAGAACCGCCTCTTGAAAATGTCTTGATAGTATCGTTTGGCATTGAGCCGTAGAAACCAGGTATTACCGCATTGTCAAGTGTAGCAAGTCTTTGAGGAAGCACCTCGTTTGTTCTTGCAGAATCGAACTGACCCTGATCGTTAAAATAGATAACATCAGCAGCGTCAACAAAGTTATATCCAAGATATTTAGCAAGAACGATACCGTTAAGATACTCGCCACGGGAAGCCGCATAGTCACGTCCTGCCTTGCCGATAAAGCAAGCCTTGATAGTTTCAAACTCCTTTTCAAGAGAAAGGTCAAGACCCAGATCATTGATTATGCCGTAATATCTTTCCTTGATAGCGTCGAACTCGCTGCTGAAATCCTTGCCCTTTGCAGCAAGATCATAGCAGCCATAAAGCATATCAGTTACCTTTGTATCGTTTGAAAATCTTTTTCCAGGAGCAGACGGCACAACAAATCTTCTTGAGCTTTCCGCTGTGATTATCTCCTTTACCTTTTTGAACTGCTCAGCACTTGCAAGAGAGCTTCCACCGAATTTTACAACCTTTGTCATTTCACAAACCCCTTATAAACTATAGAATTAATCCTGTCTGCGTACTTTTCCCACGCTGACGTTACAATAAATAGTATACCGAATTTGCGTGATTAAGTCAATGTATAAATGGACTAATTTTTATAGTTTTTTCGATGTATGTTTGTGAAATACGCTTGTATTTGTATGGCGGACAACTCATACTTAATCTGTCTGCCTATTATCTGTAATGTTCGTCTATCCACTTATCATGTTTTCGTGAAAGAAAACCCCAGCGTTCTTCAACACAAAATGCAGCGGATAAAACAAGCGGCAAAGAAAGCAGCACAGCCGCAATAATAAGAATAGCCATATTACTTACGTTCACAAGAACGCCTCCCGTCTTGGTTTTGTTATGACTATATTATAGCGTTCCTTACTTAAACAAACCTTAATGCAAAGTGAAAACCATGTGAAAAAAAGCCCCGACCGAAGTCAGGGCTTTTTTCATCAGACTGCTTAAACCGTCACAGCCTGAGTATTATTCTTTTTAAGCACCTCAATAAAATCTTTTTCAGGAACAGGCTTTGAGAAGTAGTATCCCTGAATGAAATCACAGCCCATGCCAAGAAGCGTGTCAAGTTGGTGCTTGTCCTCGATACCCTCGGCGACTATCTGCATATTGAGCTTCTTTATCATCGCCACTGTACTTTCAATGGCGATATGCGCCTTTTCGCTCTTGAAACATTCCCAGACTATTTCCTTTTCAAGCTTGATAAACCTGAAAGGCAGGCTGAGAAGATATGTCATATTTGAATATCCCGTACCATAATCGTCAAGTGCAAACTTCACACCATAGTCGGAAAGGGTCTTGATGTTTTTCTCCATAATGTGCGGAGTATACACCGCCGCAGTTTCCGTTACTTCAAGACAAATAGACGATGGGTCTACCTTGTATCTGTCCATAATGCTGAGAAGCTGCTCTACAAGGTCAGATTGCATGCACTGGACTACCGATAGGTTTACCTGCACATATTCTATACCAAGTGAAGTTCCCACGCCTTTCTTTATAAAGCGGCAGGCTTCCTCGAAAACATATTTGCCTATTTTGAGTATCTTGCCGTTTTCCTCAGCTATAGGAATAAATTCCTGTGGAGGGATAAATCCAAGCTTTTCATCCTTAAGCCTAACAAGGGCTTCGCAGGAAACTATCTTGTTTCTTGAACTTGAATATATCGGCTGATAGTATACCTCAAAGCCACGATTGTCCAGAGCCTTGTCTATAGCATTCTCTACCTCGCTTCGACGTTTGCTGTCATAAAAGTTTATGTCAGTTGCATGAAGAAGTCTTTCCGTTTCAGGTTCACGATGCTTGAACTGCTCGATAAAGTCCACCAGCATATCTGCATTGTCAACGTCCTCAGGGCAGTCGATACGCATAAAGCAGGCTGTTATCAAAGTATCAACAGTACCTATATTCCAGTTTTCAGACAGCTTTTTCCTTATCGCACGATACGTTTCCCCCACCTTTTCAGAATCCTTCGGAAACATAAGAGCAAAGCATTCGTCCTCCAAATAAAATCCATCGCCCAGATTAACAAAGTTATAAAGATAGTCGGAAAAGCTTCTTAACAGAGAGTTGGAAAAACGTCCGCCAAAGGTTTTCATAAACATTTTGAAATCCGGTATCCTTATGAGCAATAATGTAAAATCAGAAGCTGAGGCATATTTTATGGAACACCTATTGACAAAGCTGCTCCAGTTGAGCATTTTCGTTCCTTGGTCTATCATATCGTCCTGACTTTGCAAAGTGAACATTATTAGAAGCATACATACAGACGCCGCAAAGCACTCCACAAGAAGGAGTTTATTGATCATCTGAACAATTACCGCCACTACCGTCATTGAGATAAAGGCTGTTATAGAAGTGACCACCTGTCTTGATAGCATACTTCTATTACCCATTGCGTAAACGATGCCAAATATAAGATAATAAATCGCCACAATGTATGTAAGTGGCTGAAGAGTGCCACGATGATAACCACCTTGACTATCCACATATATGATAAAATGTGTTGCAGGCGTCGTAATCACAAGCAAAAGATCAACGATCATCGGTGTATATAAAAAGCTTTTGAAAAGAGCAGACATCTCTTTATAGCCGTCCGTCAGGAAAAGTATATATATCACAAATAGAAACGGAATAAGATTATGTGTAAAATAATAAGCCGTATGGAAGAAGATTTTAAGCCCTATGCCCCATTCGCCGGTAGAAAACACACTTAAAATATCCAACACAGTTGACAAAGCCGAGTCGCCCACGAGAATGCCAAAGACCTTATTCTTGTTGCACGGAATACGCTTTTTGAAATAGAATACAACTCCTGTGATAGCATATATCACAAGGGCACATATATCATAATGGATAATATAACCCACAACGCAGACCTCCCCGTATTGTTATGATAATATTTTAACATAACTCTGTTATGGCTTCAACCGATTTAACAAAAAGTTATAATATTTTTGGTTGTGTGCATAACTTACATATAAATAAAAGCCCGAATTTATGGTTTTTGTCAATTATTATCTATTCGTTGTAATGTTCATTCTTGCGGTTTACTGATAAGATATCATAAACATTTTAACATTATCCTAAAGCTTCACCCAAAAATGAAAAGTTAGAAAAACGATGATAATTTAACTTACGGCAAAAGATTATATATAGTTTTAAATAATTTTTAAATTTGTCGGTTTGACTTGACTAATAAACAATATAGAGTTATACTGAAATCACGGTAAAGATCCTGTCAGAGGACTTGTTATATGCTCGTATTTTGGCAGAGTTTCTGTATATGCCGAAATAATTAGTTCTTACTAATATCTAAAAACAAAACAGGAGGTAATATTATGTTAAAATGTTTTAAAGACGAGAAATTCTGGTGTGCAGTAGGCGGAGCAGCCGCAGTCATTCTTGGCAAGAAAGTCGTAAAGGCTAAGAAAACAAGAGAGCTTGCCGTTACAGGTCTTGCAAAGGGAATGAAGCTCAAGAGCGACGCTCAGTCAGCATTGAGAAGCATGAAGGACGAAGCATCTGACATCTGCTATGACGCTAAGGTCGAGGCAGGGATAGATGACGAGGAAGAAGTAACTGAATAATGAAAGCTCAGATCGTTTATGACAAGCCCCGCCGCATACGTTTCCGCTGTGGTAGCAACGCTTTCACAAAAGAACTTGAACGGTCGATACATAAGCTTGTTATGTCAAACCCGTGGGCGATCGCCTGCGAGGCTCACTATGAGAACGGCGGAATACTTATACGCTATAAAGAGGGTCACAGAGCCGAAGCTGTCGAACTTGTAAGAAAGCTCAGAGGAAGCGACCTGGCACCTGTCAGCGACAATAAGTATGACACCGAGGAGATAGACAGAACATTCAAGTCTGACCTTGCAAAGCTTGTGATGCAAAGATATATAAGAAAAGCTATTCTGCCTGCACCTATAGGCGCAGCACTTATCGTGTACAGCGGACTTAAATACATAGCAAAGGGCGTAAGCGCACTGTTTGACGGCAAGCTTACAGTTGAGGTGCTTGACGGAGCGTCAATAAGCGCTTGTCTTATCCAGAAAAATTACAACACGGCTGGCACTGTCATGTTCCTGCTTTCTGTATCAGGCTTGCTGGAGGATTACACAAGAGCGAGAACAAGAGCCGCTCTTACCGACAGCTTGGCGATAAAGGCAGATCAGGTATGGCTGGCAGGCAAGGACGCTGATACTCTTATACCAATGTCACAGCTTCAGGTGGACGATTGCATAAGAGTTCGCACAGGAAGCGTTATTCCTGTTGACGGTCAGATAACCGAGGGCGAAGCTTACATAAATGAAGCTTCCATGACAGGCGAGCCTCTTGCGGTCATGAAGAGCGCAGGAGCAAGCGTATTTGCAGGAACAGTTGTCGAGGAAGGCTCAGTTGTGATAAAAGTTCGCAAGCTTTCTTCCGACACAAAGATAAGCAAGATAATCGAGCTTATCGACAACTCAGAAAACCTTAAAGCAGGGGTGCAGAGCAAAGCGGAGCGTCTTGCGGACTCTATCGTGCCGTACAGCTTCCTTGCCTTTGGTCTTACACTGCTGTTTACTAGAAATGTCACAAAAGCAGTTTCCGTTCTTATGGTGGACTATTCCTGTGCTATCAAGCTTTCAACGCCTATAGCTGTTATATCCGCTATTAAAGAAGCCGCTGATGATGACGTTACGGTAAAGGGTGGAAAATATCTTGAAGAATACGCACTTGCCGATTCTATCGTTTTTGACAAGACCGGCACTCTTACAAACGCTGAGCCTGTGCTTGAAAAGGTAATAGCCCTTGGGGATTACTCCGAGGCGGAAACGCTGAAAATTGCGGCTTGCCTTGAAGAGCACTTCCCTCACAGCGTAGCGAGAGCTATAGTAAAGGGTGCGGCCGATAGAGATATCGACCATGCCGAGGAACACGCCGAGGTGCAGTATATAGTTGCCCACGGAATTTCAACAACGCTTCACGGCAAACGTGCTATCATAGGAAGCAGGCATTTTGTCTGCGAGGACGAGGGCATAGAGATAACAGACGAACAGCAGGCTGAGATCGACGAAAAGTCGGGAGCTTGCTCAGTGGTTTATCTTGCTGTAGGCGACAAGCTCACAGGGGCGCTCTGCATAAGCGACCCGCCCAGACCTGAAGCTGAGGTAGCTGTTAAACAGCTCAAAGAAGCAGGCATCACAAATATCGTGATGCTCACAGGCGACAGCGCAAAGGCTGCCGAGATAACTGCACAGAAGCTTGGCATATCAGATTTCAGGGCGCAGGTTCTTCCTGAGGACAAGCACAGATATGTTCAACAGCTCAAAGAGCATGGACACAGAGTAATAATGGTAGGCGACGGAATAAACGACGCTCCAGCCCTTGCGGCGGCGAACGTTTCTGTTGCAATGAGCGATGCTTCCGATATCGCAAAGGAAACTGCCGACATCACAGTTCGTGGTGCAGACCTTACACAGCTTGCGGCTATAAGACAGCTTAGCGAAAAGCTAATGCACCGAATAAACAGTAACTACAGATTTATACTGCTGTTCAATTCAGTGCTTCTGCTGTCAGGAGCTTTCGGGCTTTTACAGCCGTCAGCCTCAGCGCTTCTGCACAACGCTTCAACAATGGCGATCTGTGCAAAGAGCATGACCCCTTTAGAGGATAAAAAGCGCAAAAAGAAAAACAAGTAAACAAAATATAAAGAGCGAATGATCGTAACGTCATTCGCTCTTTTTGCATCTTAATAAATGTAACGCTTTTTTCTTAAATTACTTAGCAGGTGTACAGTAGCAAATAGAATAAACTGTGATATCACCGTTTTTTGCCGCAGCATGAAGCTGATCCAGCTTATCAAAACCTGCACCAAGCTCCTTTACACAGTCTGCATATGTGAACTTAGCATAGTAATGATCATTCGCTCTGCCTGTTTCGCTAGGCTGAACTCTTGCCCAGTTTGCTCCTCCTGACCAGCTCTGGAGAATAAGCTCAAGCTCGTTCTCTGCACCCGAATACTCAACATAGAAATAGCCATTTGCAGAAAGATACGAAACATCAAAACTGCCATAATTTTTTGAAGTCATAACTGAAACTGCCTGACCCCATGAGCCACATGATTTTGCACCCCAGAAAATAGATACATATGGATCCTGCTCCGGCTTATCAGGGTCAACAGGATCTACCGGATCAACCGGCTCTGTTGACTTCTCGACAATATACTTAACACTAATAACTTCGATATCTCCGTTAGCAGCACCAACATGGAAGCGGTCTACTTTCGAGAAATCGGTTGTTCCGAACGCCGCCGCAACATCGTCGTAGCTGTACTTTGCGTATACAATGCCGTCCTTTTCTGTTACCTCAGTTGGTGAAACTCTCGCCCAGTCTGCACCGCCTGACCAACTCTGGAGAATGATCTCCGCCTTGTCTGTGCCGCCCTTGAACTGAACTTCAAAATATCCGTCTTTTTCGATAACTGAGCTGTCAAAGCTGCCGCCTTCCTTAGTTGTGGAAAGTGTGATAGCCTGACCCCAGCCTGATGTCTTTGCCGAGCCTGTGAAGATAACAGTTTCCTTTTTGTCACTTACTTCACCTGTGGCAGGGATAACCTCTGTCTTTATAACCTTGCCGCAAGTTGTACACTCAGTGTGCTTTGAGCCATTTTCTGTCGCAGTAGCCGCCTTGTCGATTATCCAAGCACTTTCGCTGTGACCTGTCGCAGAGATAGTTTCAGTGTACTTTTCACCGCATGAGCAAGTGTATACCTTTTCGCCGTCAGCTTCGCAAGTTGCAGCCTTTGTTGATGTGAGGGTATAGCTGTGCCTGTGACCGATAGGGTCGGTGTAATCGTCCTTCTTTGTTTCGCCGCAGGAAGCGCAGGTGTAGATAGTGTAGCCCTTTTCGTTCTCTGTAGGAGCAACTGTCTCGCCCTTTACCCAGCTGTGACCCTTTGCAGGGATAGTTTCAGTGTACTTGTCTCCGCAAGTACAAGTGTAAATTCTCTCGCCCTCTGTTGTGCAAGTAGCTTCCTTTGTTACCTTTGCGGTGTAGCTGTGAGTGTGTGATGACTTAACATTCTTGACAGTGAGTGCAAATGTATCTGTGTTTCCGTCTGAGAATGTGTATGTAAGTGTGTAATTACCATTTGCAAGCGTCTTGAGCCAGCTTTCGTTGAGCATTATCTGACTTCCGCTTGTAGAATAATCTAAGCCGCCTGTAAGCTTCTTGCCGTTTACTATGATAGACTCAACGCTCTTTCCATAAAGCACAAGGTCTGTTCTCACACCGCTTGGAGCATCAGCGTCAAATATGCCTGACTTTGTGGAAAGGTGTGGCTTCTCGGTCTGTCCGTCCTCGTAGAAAACAACATCGTCTATGTAAACTGTACCTGTCTTTTGAGCAGAATCTCCGCCCATATAGAACGAGAACTGGTTAAGCTTTGATGTATCAAGATTTCCGCCCGACTGCCAGCTTGGCGCTTTAAAGTCAGCGAATGGTATCTTGATAGTTTTTCCGCCTGCGAAATCAAGTGCTATCTGCGCTTCAAAATAATTGTCGTTTGCGTCTCTAAGCTGAACAGTAAGGCTGTTGCCTGTGCCGTCCCCCTCTACCCAAAGCTCAACGCCTGCAAATGATGAAGCATTTCTTACTGCAATAGGGTGGTTTACTCCGCAGTAGCCGTTTGGCGAGCCGATATCATATCCGAAAGCAAGCACCTTTGAACCGTTCTTTGCAGCAAGAGAAAGTGAAACTTCATTGCCGCTTGTGTTTCTTGAATATGACGACCAAAGTGCCTTATCATTTGAATAGCTCTCAAATGTGTCAAGCTCATCAAGGCCTGTGGTATCGGAAACATTTATTGTAAGCTCCCTATCCTCGCCCTCATAGAAATCGAACTTAAGCGTCACAATGCCTGCTGAAAGCGTCTTGAGATATGCACTTTTAATGGTCACAGTGTCGCCCGAAGTTGTGTAATCTGTACCCTCTGTGAGTGCTTTTCCATCAGCAACAATGCCTCTGAACTCGCTTGTCTTGCGATCCATGGTGATATCAACATCACTGCACTTCTTAGGATTTACGTCAACAGAGATTATCTCAGGTGAGATAATAGGCTTAGGGATAGAACTGTCGCTCACCGTTAGATTGAACTTAGGCTGATTGCCGCCTGTTGTGAGTATCCTACACGAATACTTTGCAAGCTCCTGCCTTTTAAGATAAGAAGCCTTGATAGTAACAGCGTTGCCCCTTATGGTGTAATCGTCTGACGAGAGCTTCTTTCCGCCGACCTCAACACCGCTTATGCTGCCCTCTTTCATAGAAACATTCACCACAACGTTACCTGACTTGCTTCTGTCAAAACTGTATGTAGACTTGTCAGTGGTGTTTACAATGTTCTTCTTTTCCATTTTTGCAGCAGCGTTCATCATAAGAGTTCTTGTGCTGTCCGTCTTTTCGATACCCTCAGGGCCGTAAACGGTGTAGCCGTCATAGTCCTGATAAAGAGTGCCGTCATCAAGATAGGAAGCTATCATCCAGTAGTTGAAGCCCTGATATTCGACACCCTCATAGTAGTCCCCTGTTACAATATCCAACCAATCGGAATAAGCGGCGTCACGCTTTGTTTTGTCTGTAAGACCGAATTCCTCAAAGATAATAGGCTTGTCAGCGGAAGATGTGGTCTGAGCATGGCGCTTTATCCACTCGAGGTCATCATCGCCAAGGTCAAATCCCCACTGATCAACGTACATATGCGGTGTGCCAAAGTCTACAGTGTCGATAGTCATAAGCTTGTCAAAGTCAACACCGTAGTAGCCTGAATATGCGGAAGACGGAAGATCTTGCCTTGCAGCTTCCTGATAGCCAAGGTTATAAAAGCCCTCGTCGCCAACAGATACCATGTGATGAGGGTCGATAGACTTTACATATGCTGACATTTCCTTTGCCCAGTTATAAAGAATATCGTCTTTGCAGAACTCGTCAACAGTACATCTCGGCTCGTTTGAAAGCTCCCAAGAAAAAACAGCTTCAGAATCCATAAGCTTCTCGCCTGTGTAGTAGTTGGTGTGATTTAACAAAGTCTTGATATAATTCTTATACCAACCCTTGATAGTTTCATTAGTGTAAAAATCGCAGGTGTCCTTTTCGTCCACTTTGCTATTGCCAACGCTCTTGCCCTGTGACATCTGATACCACTTTACATACTGACCCATTCCGCCGAACGCTTCCCAATAGTTCGTGAAAGTGATAACAAGCTTCATATCATGTTCTTCAGCCTGCTTGATAATATAATCAAGATGTCTCAGGCCGTCCTCGCCCTCGTTCACAACAGGCTTGCCAGCCTCATCGTCCCAATACTGGAAGTAAACTCCGTCCTTTTCGCCCGTTCCGTCATTGTTGCCCTCAAAGGTCTCATGACCAGACTGCGAGTCGATCTCGCCTGTTTTCTTACCAACGTCAATATTTCCCCAAATTCTTATTACTTTAAGCCCCATTTTTGAAGCGTCATCGAAAACATTCTTTACCTCACTCTTTGACTTATAGGTGAGATAATAGCAGTTCGTGCCGCCGTAATAGTAAGGGCTTCCGTCACACATAAACTTTGAGCCGTCAGCGTAAACAAATCCCTCTGGGTGTGTCGCCGCATACTCCGCATATGCGCTGATATCTGCGAAAGGCACAATGCTAACAGCCATTGCAGCAGCCGCCAGAGCCGCAGAAAATCTTCTCATTACTCCTGTCATAACCATACTCCTTTTTCATTACTTTAGCTAATTTTTGATTAATTTAGCTTGTCGAATTATTGCATTTTTACTTTATCACAAACTTAATTTAATGTCAATCTCTTAAAACGATTAAGCAAGCAAGTTTTTAAAAATCAATGTTTTTGACAAATAGAGAAGTACAAACTTAGTGAATTGTGCTATAAGTAATCATCATTTTATATTATTTTTGTCTTTCATTACCAAAGAAAATAATAGTTAAAAAACGTTTACATTTCATATTAACATCAAACGTTTAAGATAAACAAATTAACAAATGCAATTTACACACAAAACAAAGCCGGGCATATCATTTCAAAATGATATGCCCGGCTATACAAAAAGATATTCAATACACTTACCATGCATAAAGATGAGCCCTATGTAAAAATAAAAAAACACCTATCCAAGTGCCACATCAAGTATCATCATAAGCACAAAGCCCAGCGCAAAAACTATAGTTCCAATATTGGAGTGTGGCTTTCCCGACATTTCAGGTATAAGCTCCTCCACCACGACATAAATCATAGCACCTGCCGCGAAGCTTAGAAGATACGGCAAAACAGGGATTATAAACTGTGCCAAAAATATCGTCAGCACAGCCCCAACAGGCTCGACAACTCCCGATAAAACGCCGTAAACAAAGGCTTTTCCCTTTCCCATACCCTCCGAACGCAGTGGCATGGATATTATCGCACCCTCTGGAAAGTTCTGTATTGCGATACCGAGGGATAATGCCAACGCACCAGCGGCGCTTATGGCATGATGGTCAGCCGCCCAGCCTGCATATACAACGCCAACAGCCATTCCTTCGGGGATATTGTGAAGCGTCACCGCAAGCACAAGCATGGTAGTTCGCTTGAAACCGCTTTTCGCTCCCTCAGGCTCGGTGGCATTCATGTGAAGATGCGGTATAGCTCTATCGAGAAAAAGCAGAAAAAACACTCCAAGCATAAATCCAACCGCCGCAGGAACAAACCTCAGTCTACCCATTTTCGCTGATTGCTCCATAGAGGGCATTAGCAAGCTCCACACGCCTGCCGCCACCATTACTCCTGCCGCAAAGCCTGTCAAAGCTCGCTGGACAAGATAATGCAGATTTTTCTTCATGAAAAGCACACACGCCGCACCAAGAGATGTACCCAAAAACGGTATCAGAATGCCTTTAAAAATAGTCATGCTCATTGTTCTTCACTGATATGCTTCTTCAATGCCGCAAAGCTCTCGTCAGACAAAACGTGTTCTATCTTGCAGGCGTCATGTTCAGATATTTTTCTGTCAACACCAAGACTTACAAGCCACTCTGTCAATACAAGGTGCTTTTCGTAGATCTTTTCCGCAACATATCTGCCGGCGTCAGTTAGAGTGATAAAACCGTTTTCGTCCATTGTGATGAACTTTCCCTCACGAAGTATCTTCATAGCGTTTGATACGCTGGGTTTTGTAACATTCAGTTCCCTTGCAACATCAATGCTCCTCACCTCGCCGTTTTGCTTGTTCCACAAAACGAGTATCGTCTCCAGATAGTCCTCCCCAGACGTGTGAATGTTTCCCATTTGTATGCCCCTTTCTTTGTTAGCTATAGCTAACTTACATCTATAAAATTACTGCACGCCACGAAGCTAAGCCTATCAAAACAAAATGCCTTTTCACAAAAAGCTTTTTGCAAACTTAGCCGCACCCTTCTCGTGCAGTATCAAAAGTATAGAACATCGGTTAATGTATACTAACTGATATTTATTATATCACAGAAAATATGTTTTGTCAAGCAAACAAAAAAGCCGTGACAGACCTTTTCATCTGCCACGGCTTTGTGCATAGCTATTTACTTGAATCTTGCAAAAAATCCTTTTTTCTCATAAGGCTCTCTTTCAGCGGAAATAAAAGTGTAGCCTGTTTTCTCAACTGCTTCTTTAAGCTTTTCATCAGGGATATCCTCATCAACTATAGCCACAGTTTCGCCCTTTGCATGGAAAGAGCTTACCTTTTTCACCTTGAAATTCTGCCTGAAAGTGTCATTCATATGCGATTCACACATTCCGCACATCATTCCGTCTATTTTTACAGTTATCTTTTCCATTTCTGACCCTCCAATGCTTAATAGGTTAGAATTTGCTAACCAAGCTTATTGTAACACAGCCTATAGCTTTTTTCAAGTCAATAATGTAAATTTTAATCTGCCGTTTGTCTGTTGTTCTCCGCAAGAAGATAATTCTTCACTTCCCAAAGCTTCTGAGAAAGGTCAACATAATAAGTGTGCGGATTTTCAAATCTTGTGATCTCGTCCCAAAGAGTGTCTATCTCAGATGCCGCATACTTTACGATATCCTCATATGCAGGCTTCTTGTATACGCACTTGCCGTCCTTGAATATCTGCTGTTGCATAGGCTTTGCCTCAAAGTTTGTGACGACCTTTTTCTTCCATGTAAACTGTGGGTCAAAAAGCGTAAGAGGTCTGCTTTCATCTATCACCTCGTCATGAACACACAGCAGGTCAGCCACAGCCTTGTGGTTATTCTTATCATAAATTCTGTAAAGCTTTTTGAAGTGCGGAGTGGTTATCTTCGCCACGTTTTCAGAAATCTTTATCTTAGGCTTAATATTGCCATCATCGTCCTCCACAGCCGCAAGCTTGTAAACTCCTCCGAAAACAGGCTCGCTCTTTGCGGTGATAAGTCTTTCGCCCACTCCGAACATATCCACCTTTGCACCCTGATATATCATATCTCTTATAAGATACTCGTCAAGGGCGTTTGAGGCACATATTTTGCAATCAGAATAGCCTGCCTCGTCAAGCATTTTTCTTGCTTTCTTGGAAAGATAAGTTATATCTCCCGAGTCTATCCTTATTCCCACAGGTCGGCAGCCCATAGGCTTCAGCACCTCGTCAAAAGCCTTTATTGCATTAGGCACACCGCTTTTCAGCACATTATAAGTGTCCACAAGCAGAACAGTGCCATTAGGATAGCACTTACAGTAAGTCTTGAAAGCTTCAAGCTCGCTGTCAAACATCTGCACCCATGAATGTGCCATTGTGCCTGTTGCATTGAAGCCGAAAAGCTGGTCTGTGATAGTGCAGGCTGTGCCTGAGCAACCGCCTATGCCTGCGGCTCTTGCACCGAGTATGGCAGCGTCTGCACCATGAGCACGTCTTGAACCAAACTCAGATACCGCCCTGCCCTGAGCCGCCCTTACAATACGGTTAGCCTTTGTTGCAATAAGTGTCTGATGATTTATGCAAAGCAGAAGATAAGTTTCCACAAGCTGAGCCTGCACCGCAGGTGCTCTCACCGTTATGATAGGCTCGTTTGGAAACACCACCGTACCCTCCGGCACAGCAAATATATCTCCTGTGAAGCGGAAATCCTTAAGATATTCAAGGAAGCCTTCGTCAAAAATGCCCTTTGAGCGCAGGAACTCTATGTCCTCTTCGTCAAAATGCAGATTTTCGATATAGTTTATGACCTGCTCAAGACCGCAGGCAATGGCAAATCCGCCACCGTCAGGTATCTGTCTGAAAAACAGATCAAAATAAGATATCTTTTCCTGCATACCGCTTACAAAGTAGCCGTTTCCCATTGTCAGCTCATAAAAATCGCACAGCATAGTGTAATTGAATTTGTCCATTTTGCTCTCTCCTTTTCAGCTTATAACAAGAGGGACTAATGTCCCTCCTTGCTGTTTTACAATATTATATCACGCCACAGGTGCAAAAGCCTGAACTAAAGCGCAAACTTTTCTGAATATTCAGCCAACAGCTTCTCGTAATAGTCAGGACCGTTTCTGTGAAGCTTATCAAGATATTCATGCTTTTTAAGGCTGTTGTATTTCTCTTGGTTTGCGATAAGATAGACCGCAATATTTGAGCAGTGGTCTGATATTCTCTCAACATTTGTGAGTATATCAAGGAAGTTCACTCCCACCTCGATGTTGCAAAGACCATTCTTAGACCTGTCGATATGAACAGCCTTAAGCTCCTCAACAAGTCTGTCTACTACTTCTTCAAGTGGCTCGATCTCCTTGAGAACGTTCATATCCCCTGTCTTTGTGGCTTCGATAGCAAGCCCGATTATCTCCTGAATGGCGTTGCACACAACGTCAAGCTCATGCTTTGCCTGCTCAGAAAAACCGATCTCCTTTTCATAAAGAACATCCGCAGTTTCATAGATGTTTATAGTATAGTCGCCTATTCTCTCATACTCTGAAATAAGGTGGAAAAGCGCTGTAACAGTTCTCGACTCATCCTCGTTCAGACCGCAGTCGTTGAGCTTTATAAGATATGAACCTACTCTGTCCTCAAGCCTATCGATAAGCTCCTCACGCTCTTTTATCTTGTCGATAGACTTAAGGTCATACTTGTCATAAAGCTCTCTTACCGATATGAAATTTTTCTGTGCCAGCACGCCCATTTGAACAACTGCCTCTGTAGCCTGTGCGATAGCAACGTTTGGAGTAACAAGAAATCTGTCGTCAAGAAGATCCTCCTTAGTGAAAGTATCATCGTCCTCAGCGTTCTTCTTATCTCTGATAGTCCATTCGGCAAGCTTTTCAAGCACTGTATAGAACGGCAGAAAGATTATAGTTACCACAACATTGAAGATAGTATGGAAGTTTGCGATGCTTCCCGTTGTAAAGCTATTATTCCAGAACGGAAATCCTATTGTATACTGAATGATATAAACGCCGATAAGAAAGATTATAGTACCGATAAGGTTGAAATAGAAGTGTATCATAGCGGCTCTCTTAGCGTTCTTTGAAGCACCTATACTTGAAATAAGAGGTGTAGCACAAGTACCGATGTTAGTACCCATTATGATAGGAAATGCAGAAGCGAATGTGATAGCGCCTGACACTGAAAGTGCCTGCAAAATGCCTATAGAAGCGGCCGATGACTGTATGATAGCCGTGAATATCGCACCCACCAATACGCCCAGAACAGGGTTTTTAAGCACTGCAAAAAGCTGCTCGAACTGCGGAAGCTCTGCCAGCGGAGCGATCTTCTCCTGCATAAGTATCATTCCGGTAAAGAGGATACCTATGCCCATCATTATCTCGCCCACGTTCTTTGTCTTGTTCTTCTTGCCCACCATTATAATTATAAGACCGATAACGATAAGTATAGACGAGAAGTTAGACGGCTTGCAAAGCTGTAATATAGCAGGGCCGCTGCTGTCGCCCTCGAGGTTTGTGAGCCTTAATATCTGTGTTGTCATGGTCGTTCCGATATTCGCACCCATGATTATTCCAACTGCGCCCTTAAGCTTCAAAAGGCCTGCGTTTACAAGTCCCACCACGATAACAGTAGTTGCAGACGATGATTGCACCGCTGCTGTTACCAATGCACCGAAAAGTATTCCGGAGAACACGTTTCCAGTCATTTTCGCAAGGACCTTCTCCATAAGTCCGCCTGAAGCCTTTTCAAGTCCCGAACTCAATATGGTCATTCCGTATAAAAACAGACCAAGTCCGCCCGCCATTCCGATAATGTTAAAGATACTCAAATCAATTCATTCCTTTTCTTGTTTTTTCCACTGCACAACGTCCGAGCACGCCCCTGCGCACCCCATTACTTACCTTACCTTTACGCCGATTTTACTTAATAAATAAAACAAAGCCAAAGCCTACACGGATATCCCGCAAGGCTCTGACTTTGATAATTATTTCTTTCCTGCCACCACAAGTCTGTTCATGGCACGTCGCAGCTTCTGCTCCGCCCTTTCAAACTCTTTCTGGCTAGCATTTTCTCTGAGCTTGTTTTCTGCCGCCGTCTTTGCCTTTTCGGCTCTTGCAACGTCTATCTCATCAGCCCATTCGATAGCAGATGTCACCACTGTCACACCGTCAGCAGACACCTTTATAAGCCCTCCCGAAATAGCGGCTGTTCTGAACTCACCTTCTATTTTGATACGGAAAGGAGAAGAAACGATATTTGCCACATATGGCGCATGACCTGCAAGTATACCGATATCACCTGATACGGTCCTCACAATGATCTGCTCAGTATTTCCCTCAAAAAAAGTTTTTTCAGGGGTTATTATCTTAAGATCAAAAGGCGTCATAATCTTTCTCCATAAGTTTTTTACAAATCAGCGCATGCGGCACAAAATTGCCACATACATTCACTATATACTATAATCCGACTCTTGTCAAGTATTTTTCTTTAAACGTTCTGTTACTACTGTTCACTTTCTGCGATCTGTCTGCCCTTTTCAACAGCCTCGTCGATAGTTCCCACGAACAGAAAAGCAGATTCAGGCAGATCGTCATGCTTGCCCTCGATTATCTCCTTGAAGCCTCTGATAGTTTCCTTGATAGGCACATATTTGCCCTTCATACCTGTGAACTGTTCAGCAACGGAGAATGGCTGTGACAGAAAACGCTGTATCTTTCTTGCTCTTGATACTGTGAGCTTATCCTCGTCAGAAAGCTCGTCCATACCCATGATAGCGATGATATCCTGAAGCTCCACATACCTCTGCAAGATAGACTGGACCTGTCTTGCCACCTGATAATGCTCGTTGCCCACTATCTCAGGTGAAAGTATCCTGGAGTTTGACTCCAGAGGATCAACCGCAGGATAGATACCAAGTGAAGAAATACTTCTTGAAAGCACAGTTGTTGCGTCAAGGTGAGCAAACGTAGTTGCAGGCGCAGGGTCTGTCAAATCGTCCGCAGGCACATAAACTGCCTGAACGGAAGTGATAGAGCCTTTTGTTGTGGAAGTGATACGCTCCTGTAACTGACCCATTTCAGTTGCAAGTGTAGGCTGATAACCAACGGCTGACGGCATTCTGCCAAGGAGTGCCGAAACCTCAGAACCTGCCTGAGTAAATCTGAATATGTTGTCGATAAAAAGCAACACGTCCTGATGCTCAACATCTCTGAAATACTCTGCCATTGTCAGACCTGAAAGTGCAACTCTCATTCTTGCTCCGGGCGGCTCGTTCATCTGACCATACACAAGCACAGTCTTATCGATAACTCCAGACTCTTTCATCTCATAATAAAGGTCGTTGCCCTCACGGGTACGCTCTCCAACGCCTGTGAATACCGAGATACCGCCGTGCTGATTGGCAACGTTATTTATAAGCTCCTGAATAAGCACCGTCTTGCCTACTCCTGCACCACCGAAAAGACCTATCTTTCCGCCTTTCAGATATGGTGCGATAAGGTCGATGACCTTGATACCGGTTTCCAGAATCTCGTTTGAAGCAGACTGCTCTTCATATGTCGGCGGTTCTCTGTGTATCTCCCAACGCTCCTTAGTTTCAGGGGCAGGCAGATTGTCAACAGGCTCGCCCAGAAGATTGAACATTCTCGAAAGAGTTTCCTTGCCCACCGGAACGGAAATAGCCTTGCCTGTATCAACAGCGTCGATACCTCTCACAAGTCCGTCTGTAGAGCCCATGGCGATACATCTTACTATATCGTCGCCTATATGCTGAGCCACCTCAACAACGAGCTTTTCGCCCTTGTTGTCTATCTCAATGGCATTGAGCAGGTCAGGCAAGCTGTCCTTTTCAAAGCGGACATCAACTACCGCTCCCACTATCTGGACTACCTTGCCTATGTTTTTGCTTTCCATTTATTTACCACCTTTCAAAAAGGGATATCATAGCTTGATATGTTTAAAAGCCTGCAAAATGCAGACGAACACTGTTCGCCCCTGCAAGACTTCTCAAACAATACCCACTACATTTACTTTTGAACGCCCACATTCGGGGCATAATTATTATTTCTATCTTCCGATAGTTGCCGAGCTTATCTCTGTAAGCTCCTGAGTTATCTGCGCCTGTCTTGCTCTGTTGTAAAGAAGCGACAGATTGTCTATCATTTCTCCTGCGTTGTCCGTTGCAGACTCCATTGCAGTACGTCTTGCCGCCTGCTCAGAAGCGTAAGAATCCACTATCGCAGAATAAAGCATACCGCCTATATACTGCGGTATCATGCCGTCAAAGACCTCCTCAGGGGACGGGTCATAGATAGTTGACGGATGCTTTCTTCCCCCAAGCTTGTCAAGATCCTCCACGGGAAGTATCTGCAAACTGCAAGGCTCCTGTGTCAGTACCGACACGAATGTGGTATACACAAGCTCTACCTTGTCATAATCACCATTTCTGAAGCCTGCGATAATATCTTCCACAATGTCTATAACAGTGTCAGTGTCAATGCTCTCCGCTATCTGCGGATATTTCCACACAAGGTCATAGTCACGCTTCTCAAAGAACTCAACAGCCTTTTTGCCCACAGCCATAACACGAAGCTGACCGCCTGATGACAGCACATCGTCAGCCTTTGCCTTAGCCATTTTCAGCACGTTGGAGTTAAATCCTCCTGCAAGTCCCCTGTCGCCTGCCACCACTATAAGCAGTGTGGAATTAAGAAACTTCTTCTTTGTATACACCGACTTGAAAGCTCTGTCGCAGGATATATCGCACATTGTCTTAAAAAGCGTTTCAAAGAACGGCTGAACTGCCACCGCCTTGTCTTTGGCACGTCTGAGCTTAGAAGCCGCCACAAGCTGCATGGCTTTTGTTATCTGCATGGTGCTTTCAACGCTTTTGATACGTCTTTTGACGTCTTTCATATTAGCTGTTGCCATTGCTCAGCGCTCCTTATCTGCTTTGAAGAAACTTCTGTGAATACTCCGCAAGCACGTCCTTTATTGCCTGTTCATTCTCTTTTGTAAGCTCTCCTGTTTCTCTTATTGAAGAGAAAATGTCAGGGTGAGTTTCATCTATATACACAAAAAGATCTTTCTCAAATTCAGCGATATCCTCAACTCTGATATTTTTCAGATAGTTGTTTACCACCGCATAGATTATGACCACCTGCTTCTCAACGTCAAGCGGTGAGGTCTTGCCCTGCTTGAGCACCTCCACTATACGTTCGCCCTGTGCAAGTCTTTCCTTAGTGTCCTTGTCAAGGTCAGAGCCAAACTGCGAGAACGACTGCAATTCTCTGTACTGCGAATACAGCAGTTTCAGCGATCCTGAAACCTTTTTCATAGCCTTTATCTGTGCCGAACCGCCTACACGGGATACTGATATACCAGGGTTTACCGCAGGTCTGACGCCTGAGAAGAACAACTCAGATTCAAGGAATATCTGTCCGTCAGTGATAGATATAACGTTTGTCGGGATATAAGCCGAAACATCGCCTGCCTGAGTTTCGATAATAGGCAGAGCGGTTATAGAGCCTCCGCCGTAGTCCTTGTTAAGACAGCAGGCTCTCTCCAAAAGTCTTGAATGAAGATAGAAAACATCTCCCGGATAAGCCTCTCTGCCTGTTGGTCTTTGAAGCAGAAGTGACATAGTTCTGTACGCCACAGCGTGCTTTGAAAGGTCGTCATAAACGCACAGCACGTCCTTGCCCTGAAGCATGAAATATTCTGCCATTGCAACGCCCGCATATGGTGCTATATACTGCAAAGGCGCCATTTCAGAAGCCGTTGCCGATACAACTATAGAATAATCCATAGCCCCATGCTTAGAAAGGGTATCCACCACGTTTGCCACAGTAGACTGCTTCTGACCTATCGCAACATAGATACAGATAACGTCCTTGCCTTTCTGATTTATGATAGTGTCAAGTGCTATAGAAGTTTTACCTGTCTGTCTGTCGCCTATAATAAGCTCACGCTGACCTCTGCCTATAGGTATCATAGAGTCGATAGCCTTGATACCTGTCTGCAATGGTCTGTTTACTGATTGTCTTGTAATTATTCCGAAAGCAGGGCTTTCCACAGGTCTTGTTTCTGTTGTAAGCACAGCGCCCCTGCCGTCGATAGGTGCACCGAGAGCGTTCACAACTCGTCCGAGAAGCGCATCTCCCACAGGCACAGAAACTATCCTGCCTGTCCTCTTTACTCCAGACCCCTCTTTTATTCCGTCCTCAGAGCCGAGAAGTACACAGCCTACAAAATCCTGCTCCAAGTTCATTGCCATGCCGTATGTTCCGTTAGAAAATTCAAGAAGTTCGCCCGACATACACTTGTCAAGTCCATGAACTCTTGAAATTCCGTCGCCAACAGTGCAGACCGTTCCCACATCGTCAAGCTCAAGCTTGCTGCGATAGTCCTTGATCTGCTGTTTTATCAAGCCTGTTATTTCATCAGGACGTAATTTCATGTTAAAATACCGTTCCTTTCCTATGCAATGACCCCGTCAATCTGAGCCTTGATATCATCAAGCTTAGTTCTGACGCTGCCGTCTATTTCTGTGTCTGAATATCTCAGCACGATACCGCCCATAAGGCTTTTGTCCACCTTTTCCACAAGCACTATCTTTGCCCCCGAAACAGCTTCCAGCTTAGCCACAAGCTTGTTCCTGAGCCTTTCAGACAGAGGCATAGCCGTCACCGCAGTGACCTCTATGATATTATTATGCTTTTCATAAAGCTCCTTGAACTTTGCACATATCTCAGGCAGAAACCTTATCCTGCCCTTTTCGCTCACAAGACAAAGAAAATTAAGCGTAACAGGCTGTATCCTGCCCATAAACACCTTTTCCAGTGCCGCCCTTTTTTCGTTCTCCGTTACCAGCGGTGACGCAAGCAGCTCCACATATTTCTCCTGACCCTGAGAGAAAATTATATCCTTTATGCTCCCAAGCTCACCATAGACTTCATCAAGGCAGTTTTCCTCGCAGCACACCTCAAAAAGTGCATTGCCGTAAATATTCCCGATACTGTCTGCCATTACATCTCACCCACATTGTCAATGAACTTCTCGATAAGACGTTCGTTGTCCTCGCCTGTCATATCCTTTTCCACAACTGCCGCCGCAGCCGAGAAAGCAATATCGGTGATCTCGTTCTTGATCTGGTTGACAGCGATCTTCTTTTCTCTTTCGATTTCTCTTGAAGCGTTGTCCACAAGACCCTTTGCCTCAGTTCTCGCTTCGCTGATTATCTCGTCAGAACGCTGTTGAGCCTTTCTTGTTGCCGTCTGTATAATCTGTGCAGACTCTTCCTTTGCACCCTCTAATCTGCTTGTATACTCAGCTTCCAGCTTCTCGGCATTTTCTTTTGCCTCGTCAGCCTGCCTGTAAGTTTCCTTAACATCATTTTTCCTGTCCTCGATGACCTTGTTCACCTTATCGAACAGAAAATGCTTGAGCACCAAAAACAGTATGAGCGTATTGAGCAAAGTCGCAATTATCGTTGTCAGATCTATTGACAGAAACTCTGTCACATCGCCTGCTGCCAATACCATTTATCCAACCTCCCCTCCGCACCAATGCAGAGCAAATCTTGTTTGAAGCTTTTTATTAAAGCTTTCCGATAAATGGGTTAGCAAAGAGCAGGATAAGTGCAACTACGAATGCGTAGATACCTGTTGACTCAGCCATAGCAACGCCTATGAACATTGTTCTTGTGCAGTCGCCCTTAGCCTCAGGCTGTCTTGCGATAGCCTCGATAGTCTTTCCTACTGCGTAGCCCTCACCGATACCAGGTCCGATACCTGCGATCATTGCAAGTCCTGCACCGATTGCTGAACAGCCAAGAAGAATAGCCTTTTCCATAATGATAAACCTCCGTTATTTACATTTTTTATACTTTCCGCAAAAGCGGTAATTTACTCTGTTTCTGCCGCCGCACCAACGTTTACCATGGTGAGCATCGAGAAGATATAAGCCTGTATGCACCCTGAGAACAGGTCGAAATACACGCTAAGCACCGCAGGTATACCTACCTGAAATACACTGAACGCCCATGAGCCTGCCTCAAAAGTCAGACCCAGTGCAGATGACAGCGAGCCAAGTGCACCATAAAGCAGTCCCGTTATTACCATGCCGCCTGCAACGTTACCAAAAAGACGGAACGCCATAGACGCAGGCGTTGCCACCTCACTGATGATATTGAGCGGCAGAATGAAAGCCACAGGCTGAGCAAAGCTTTTAAGATAGCCCTTGAAACCATTCGCTTTTATCTTATTGTATGTGATAAGCACGAATGTCATAAGAGCCCACGTTGCCGTAACATTGATGTCCGCAGTCATAGACCTCAGACCTATCATACTGATAAGAGCGCCAAACACCGCATAAATAAGCAGCGTAGCAATATAAGGGGCATACTTCATCATCTTAACGCCCATGTTCTCTTTGACCATGTTGTTGACGAAGTTCACAAGCATCTCCGCAACCACCTGACGTTTTTTCTCAGGCACTTTTTTCAAATCGTGTGTGAGCCACAAGCACAGTATCAGCACCGCAACTATAATAAGCCAGCCCATCACCACCGTTTCGGTGATCCTCAGACTGCCTATCTCAAACACTATCTTAGGGCCGTTTCCAATACCCGTCATTTATTTATCCCTTCTTTCTCTTATCTGTATGACATACAGAATTATCCTCGGATAAAACTGCGGCAGCAGTATCCCAACTGGACTTACTGCCTTTGTGAGCATAGCCCCCGCACAAAGCACAAAAAGCACTCCATACCTAGTCATGTAACACCCAAGCATTGTCCGCTTAGCCTTTTTGCCCTCAAGCTCCACAGCCTTTTCGCAGGTCACACCAAGGTAGTACATACAAAGGCACATATAGCCCCAGCCCAATGCAAAGCCCGCAAGCTGTGTGATGTCAAAGCCCCACAGCAAAGTAAATGCCCAGCATACAGCAGCCATAACACCGCCCCATAAGCATATTTTTTTCAACAAGCCGCCAAGCTCAGAGCCTATATTTTTCACTTATTTTCTCCGATTTTCATAAAGAAATCCACCATAAATCTTTACATTTTCTTAATAGCAGAAAATATCTGCCTGATGTATTTCATTATACCACACAGCCCCACATTTTTAAAGAGCAAACCGCAAACTTAAACATTTATTTTACATGGGTTTTACATTTCGTTCACAGTTAGTCAAATAATTAGTTAATTATGATTTGGCGTTAATAATTTATCAATAGTCAATCATTGATTTTTGACATTGTTTGAGTTTTATCATACGATTTCATAATAAAAAACGGACTGCCGCAAGCCGAAATAATATCACGGCTGAGCAGTCCGCAAGCATATGTGCAGCTTATCTGATGATATCGTCAACAACGCTTTCTACAGTGCTTACAGTATCATCAATAATATCCGCACCACCGCTTACAGTGTCCTTGATACCATCGCCAACACGGCTTACAAGCGTGTCGCTGTCATCACGTCTGCTTGTGACCTCATTTTTAGAAGTTGTGGTCGCAGTAACGCCGGAAGATGTCGAACCTGAGTTATCGTCATTTCTTGAACAGCCTGCGAGCATAACACCGCAAAGACCGAGACAAGTTAGCATAGCGAACATTTTTTTCATAATTAAGTTCCTTTCAGTATAAGATATGCCATTTTAGGCTAATGCTATTATTTCTCGGAGATGAGGATATATTCATAAAAAAACAAAAAAGAGACGAGCTAAAAGCCCATCTCTTTGTCAGATCAAAAAATCAATAGAACCGCGATTTCTTTTTCTTGATAACGAAAATAACAGCACCGACAATAACCACCGCAACGACCACAATAACTACAATGCCTACTACTCCGATACCCTTTGAAGATTCAGCCTCAGATGACGAAGTGCTGCTCAGTCCGTTTGACTTAGGCTGTATCTTTAAGCCCTGCACGATCTCCTGTGCCTTTGCACTTTTATTGTAGCCATCGAGATTCATTACCTGAAGATCTACATCGTTCTTCTGCAACGGAGTATCTATTACAAGATTATCAATATAAAGCACATCTGTCTTATCCATTTTCTTTATAACCGGTATCTCAAATACGAACTTTGTTGCTCCGCACTTGTCAGGTACTGGTATAAGTGCTGTCGCATACTGAGTAACATTATTGCTTGCATCTGTATTTATTTCAAGCTGAACACTATTGCTGGTCACCTTTTTGTATTCCTCAGTACAAGGAAAAGCAAACACAGAATCTCCCATAAGCTTGCCCTGAGCGTCCTGATTTATCCTGTACTTGAAAGAAACCATACAGCCGTCAAAACAAGTCATACCAAAATCCTTGGCGTCGATCTCAACGCCCATCGTTATATAAGGCGCATCTTCAGAATCAGAGCCAGGATAAACCAAATTCTTATCATCATCTCTTATAAGCGAAGCAAAAGTACAATAATCGCTTATGTCATTAGGCTGTGTTGCTGTTATCTTAAGGCTTGCACCCTGATAAGCATAGGTCTTTTCTTGGGATGCTCCCACTGATATCTTCTCACCGTCAGGAGTCACCTTGATATATCTCTCCCAATCCTTCATATCAAACGACAAGGACGGTGCTGAAGTATCTGTTGTAAGGATACTCTTGTCGGCACTATATTCAGGTATTTCAGCCTCACTGTCGGCATAAGCAGGCACAGCACAAACACCAAGCATCATTATCGCTGATACCACGCCAAGTATTCTCTTTGATCTCATTTTAATTCTTATCCTCCCTTGATACTATTGTATGTGAACGCTTTCATAGCCGTTCACACAAGTATCGAAACGTTATAAAACACTATTAATATTTTACACCTTTTTAACAAATCTGTCAAGTGTACCATACAACTTTTCATATAATGTAACTGTTTTGTAATACAAACTAAGCGTTTTTACCAAAATAGCCACACGCTTTTTATGAATAAACTCTTATTGACAGCCATTTTTAACAAAAAAAAGACCGCCTTCTCAGACGGTCCTGCGAACTTATTGAATACCAAGGAATTGGAAATACTGCTTATCCGGCATTGTTGTAACAGAAGTGGCTCTCAGGTCATCAGCATCCGAAAGTCTGTACTGCACCTTGAGAACTCCGTCCTCCTTTACCCAGCCAACATCAGGAACTGTTCCTCTTATACCCTTGTTGGAAATGGTCTTTTTGATACCTTTCTGCTTAAGAGTAAAGAATTTAAGCTCGATATCCTGATTGTATGGCACTACGCATATCTTTACAGCACCCTTGTCGCTGTCCTTTACATCATAAAGTATTATCTGATACTGGCCGTCAGGCGATATGGTATTTGATTCTGAAGTTACTTCAGTGAGCTTCTTGAAGTTATCTCTGTAGAGAGCATAAACACTTGACGATGTGTCAAGATCTGAATTTAGCACAGTTTCAACAGACGTGCCTCCGAAAAGGATATTAAGCACAAAATATGCAACTATTCCAAGAACATACATAAGCAGATATATTGTACCCATTATAACCTTTACAGTTTCGTTCGTGCCTGCTGCAAAGAACATTATGATAGCAACAATGAACGGCGGAACTATCAATATCCAGTCGCCCATGTTGAAAAGTATCATGCAGAACACGACCGGAAGCATGAGTATGCTCAGTATCTCCGTCACAAGCTCACGTCTTGAAAAGAGCATAAGTCCCATAAAAACTACGTTAAGCACCACATACACTGTGAAAAACGATTTTTCTCTGCCTGCCGCAAACTCCAGATCATACAGGAACGTTGCATAAGTGAGCAGAGTTATTACAGCAAAGTAAGCGACATTGAAAACTGATACCGCTCGCTTTACCCATACGTTAGATAAAAAATCCTTCATTTTTAGTCCTCCCTAGACACTCTGTTCTTTTATTTTACACGAAATTACGCAAAAAATCAAGTGCTTTATTTCTTTATTTTTTCTTAAAACACAAATCAGACACATCAAATAGTATTTAATTGGCTGAATGCCGTCAATTGAGTATTATCTCTTCACCGCCGCTGAGTCCCGAAAGTATCTCAACGTTGTCGTTGTCCTCGATGCCAAGCTCTACGTCCTGCTCTATCTTTACACCGTCCACAAGCAGGTTCACATAGTTGCGTCCATCAAGCTTCTTCACCGCCTTCTGCGGAACTATCACAGTATCAAGCCTTGAATACACGTCAAAGACAACCTCTATGCCGCCAAGATCCAGCATATCGTTCTCCTCGTCAGGGGTTATAACATAAACATATGCCGAGAAATCTCCGCTCTCATTGTAGATTATATCCGTTACAGTGCCGCCCATCGTATTGGCACCCTGCACTATCTGCACCGCAGTGCCAAAATTCACGTTTGTGAGCGCGTTATCAAACACAGACACGCACAGAGCCTTTTGTGATTTATCGGAAGTATACCCAAGCACCTCGCCCTTATTCACCGGCATGAACGCTGTCAGCTCCTGACCTTGTCTGTCTGCAAGATCAAACTGTCCGTCACATGGAGCGTAAACCTTATAATCCTCCAAGGACGCCACAAGACTGTCATATTTGAGCTGTTCTATCTGTAAATCATACTGAGAAAGCTGTATCTCACTGTAATCAGCACCGTTTGCCTGCAATGTAGCGACCGTCTGCTTCGCCTGATTGAGCCTTATTTCTTCCTCTTCTATCTGTTCGTCCACATCGTCAGAATAAAGTGTGCAAAGCAGGTCACCCTTTTTCACATCACAAGGCGACTCCACATCTATAGACTTTATCTGACCGCTTGCCTTGAAGGTGACGGTTTCACTGTAAGGGTAATCATAAACGCCCTCCTGATGATACTCCTGAGAGATATCTCCTATCTCAGCTTTTACCGTCTTATATGTTATATTCTTAGTTTCCAGAATAGGCACAGCTATCTCGTCTTTTTTCTCCGACTTTCCGCAGGCGCAAAGTCCGAAACACATTGCCGCTGCTGAAATCAAAGCAATAAATCTTATACTTTTCATAAAAAAGCCCTCTCGGTAATATAAAACTGCGGACACACTCCGCCGCAGTGAATTATACCACATTTTCCGTCATTTTTCAAGTTTATCCCCTACATATCGTATATCTATTGTATAACTGCACAACACTGTCTGCTTATATTTATACAGGTTTACCACAGCAGTTCACCGATAATAGAGTTTGAAGCCAGAAATCCCGCAGGCGTAAGCCTTAAAATACCCTTTTCGACCACGCAAAGCCCCCGTTTCTGAAACAAAGCCGCCTTCTTTCGGATATTCTCCCCAAGCTCTTTACCACCAAGCTCCTCGGCTTTACCTATGTCAATGCCCTCCGTGAGCCTTAACCCCAGCATGACATACTCCTCTGCCTTGTCAGGGTCGTCCTCAAGCACCACCATGCTCTGCACCTTGTCAGAAATAAACTCCTCAACATCGCTCTTGCAGTAATATCTCTCATTATCAAAGAAAGAATGTGCCGACGGGCCAATGCCTATATATTCTTCCCCGTGCCAATATTTAAGATTGTGCCGTGATTTTCCGCCCTCTTTGGCAAAATTTGATATCTCATATTGTAAGAAGCCCTTGCTTGCAAGCTGTCCCACAGTTTGCAAATACATATCGCACAGCATATCGTCATCAGCTACAGTGTTTCTCATCTCATCACAATCAAAAGCCGTACCCTTTTCTATTTTCAGCATATAAGCCGAAATATGATCAACAGGGAGTGCCGTAAGGCTCTCTATGCTATCCCAAAGGCTTTCAAGGGTCTGACCCTTTACCCCGAGCATGATATCGCAGGAGATGTGCCTAAATCCCACCTGAGCCGCCGTTTCCACAGCCGACTTTGCCTGAGAAAAGTCATGAAGCCTGCCCAAGAAGCCAAGCTCCCTGTCATTAGCCGATTGAACGCCAAAAGAAAGCCTTGTTACCCCTGCTTTTCTCCACCCTGACATCTTCTCCCTGTCCACAGAGCTGGGATTAGCCTCCAAGGTTATTTCAGGCTGGCAAAGATCAAAGCACTTTCCTGCCGTATCTATTATCCTGTCAACCTGTTCAGCCGACAGCACAGATGGCGTACCGCCACCGAAGTAGATAGTATCGCATTTTATGTCCCTACCCTTGAAAGCCTCTATATTGCGGCACACAGCCTGCGTGTAGTCCTCATAAAGCTCAGGCCTGCAAACGGAATAGAAGTCACAGTAAGGGCATTTTCTTTTACAGAAAGGCACATGGATATAAATTCCCGTCATAGCATATCCTCGTCATCATCAAAAGCCTTGTCGATATACTCTCCTGTTTTTTCACGGTTGAGCCGAAATCTCTCTATCGCCTTTTTCACACCAAATATACCGCCCCACACAAGGAACATACAAAGGCTTATAAGCACCGCATAAAGCACGAAATAAGCCTGCTGTTTCAAACTGAGCTGAAAATACACCGACCGCCTGTTTAGCATATCGGAAACTTTGGGGTGGATAACGATATAGCAGATAACGCCAAGAATACCTGCATAAGCAAGTGTGCATACCATACCCATAAAAGCTTCCTTGAATTTGAGTGCCGAGAATTTAGCTCCTGCACACACCGCCCACACAGCGATAAGCACAAGCCCAGCCGCCGCAGAGATATTGGCATACACCTCATAAAGCACAGGCAATATCACCGCACCGCTCAGCCCGAAAGCCAGCGACAATTTCATAGACTTTTGTATATCAGGCATAGCTGCTCCTTTCAAAAAAATGTTGATATATTTGTATAAACCAAAACCTATCCACTCTCCGAACGGGCTGTCGAGGGCGCCAGCCCCTACACCAAAATTCTACCACCGCAAAATCGCTCCGCTCGGTGTTTTCTCTACTTTGTATTGGTGATTTGCTCGATATGGCTTCGCCATTCCTCACTCCTCACTAAAGAAGCCGCTACTCGTCCAGCTTCAGCACCGACATAAACGCTTCCTGCGGCACTGACACAGATCCAAGCTGTCTCATTCGCTTCTTTCCTTCTTTTTGCTTCTCCAACAGCTTCTTCTTTCTTGTAATATCTCCGCCATAGCACTTAGCAAGCACGTCTTTTCTCATAGCCTTGATAGTTTCTCTGGCTATTATCTTTCCGCCGATAGCCGCCTGCACAGGTATTTCAAAAAGCTGTCTTGGTATATTCTCTTTAAGCTTCTCCGTCAGTCTTCTGCCCCTTGAATAAGCCTTATCCTCGTGTACGATGAATGAAAGTGCGTCAACCACCTCGCCGTTAAGGAGTATATCAAGCTTCACAAGCTTAGACTTCGCATAGCCCATCATCTCATAGTCAAATGAAGCATAGCCCTTTGTGCGTGATTTCAATGCGTCAAAGAAGTCATAAACTATCTCGTTGAGTGGAAGCTGATAATGCAGGTCAACTCTCGTTTCGTCTATATACTTCATATCCTTGTATACGCCACGTCTGTCCTGACAAAGCTCCATTATATTTCCAACATATTCAGACGGCGTATAAATATGTGCATTAACTATCGGTTCCTCTGCCGAAGCAATATTTGCCACATCAGGATAATTTGTCGGGTTATCTATAAACACAGTTTCGCCGTTAGTCAGATTTACCTTGTAAATAACAGACGGCGCAGTTGTGATAAGGTCGAGATTATATTCTCTCTCCAAACGCTCCTGGATTATCTCCATGTGCAGAAGTCCGAGAAAGCCACATCTGAAACCAAAGCCAAGTGCAATTGAAGTTTCAGGCTCGAAGGACAGTGAAGCGTCATTGAGCATAAGCTTTTCCAAAGCGTCACGAAGGTCAGGATATTTTGCTCCGTCCGCAGGATAGATTCCACAGTATACCATAGGGTTTACCTTTTTGTATCCCGGCAGTGCCTCAGCGCAAGGCTCAGCCGCATTTGTCACAGTATCGCCCACACGAGTGTCGCCAATATCCTTGATAGAAGCAGCGATATATCCTACCTCGCCTGCATGAAGCTCGCCCACAGGCACAAGGTCAGTTGCTCCCATATAGCCTATCTCCACCGTCTGAAATTCAGCTCCCGTAGCCATAAGCCTGATGGTATCTCCAGCTTTGATATGCCCCTCTTTCACACGGCAGTATATTATAACTCCCTTGTACTGGTCATAATAGCTATCGAAAATAAGAGCCTTAAGCGGAGCGTTCTCGTCGCCCTTTGGGCATGGTATATCCTTTACAACACGTTCAAGCACCTCTTTGACGTTCGTACCCATTTTAGCTGATATCCTCGGAGCGTCCATAGCAGGAATGCCTATAACGTTCTCTACCTCTGTGCAAGCCCTTTCAGGGTCAGCGGACGGCAGGTCTATCTTGTTTATAACAGGCACTACCTCGAGGTCATGTTCGATAGCAAGATAAGTGTTTGCAAGGGTCTGCGCTTCTATACCCTGGGAAGCGTCAACGATAAGCAATGCACCCTCACAGGCAGCAAGAGAACGTGACACCTCATAGTTGAAGTCAACGTGACCTGGAGTGTCGATAAGGTTGAAAACATAGTCCTGCCCGTCGTCAGCGTGATAATTAAGGCGCACCGCACGAGCTTTGATAGTGATACCTCTTTCTCGCTCGATATCCATATTATCGAGAAGCTGATCTTCCATATCTCTCAGCTTCACAGTATCGGTAAGCTCCAAAATTCTGTCGGCAAGAGTAGATTTGCCGTGGTCTATATGAGCTATAATGCAGAAATTTCGTATATTATTTTCGTTCATTTACTGATTTTCCTCTCTCAGACAAGTATACTTTTCCATAATACTTTATTATAACACGCTTGCCCCACATTGTCAATTTCTCCGCAAAGAAAAAAAGGCAGACACAACGTGCCTGCCCCAAAATACATATTATTCTGCGCTGATATATGCCGTTACAGCGTCATCAGAGCTGTCAGAAGTTGTTCCCTCTGGATAAGAGCTGAATGTGAACTTGTAATCCTTGTAGCCCTTTACCATAAGGAAAAGGTTTACATACTTGTATGTATTTCCAACAAAATATTCGTTCTTTTTCTGTGTAAGAAGCTCAGTAGTTCCGCCCATGCCGATATAAGTAGAAGCTCCGTCAGCAGAAGGTATTCCTCCGCCGCCCTTGTTAGAAGCAGAATAGTTTACATCAGGAGAGATTATGCCCCAATCATCGCTAGGGAAATCCTCCGGAACATATACCTCATATTCCATAACGCAAAGCTCACAGTCATCAGGTATTTTCAGCTCGCTCTCGTCTATCTTAGAAAAATCACTGCCAACAGAGTTGTTGAGCTCGATAGCCTTGTTTACATAATCTGCATCCTCACTTTTGCTAACTACCTTTGTTATCCTTGTATAGATAGTGTGGTAGATCTTGTCTGTAGCACAGTATCTGGTAGTCTTTATCCACTGACCGATAGGCGCAAGATTTTCCTCGCTTGTTTCAGAAGGCTCGATAGCACTAGCCGCAATATCGTTGCTGTCAACGCTTGCAGGCTTGTTTTCGTCAGCAGTGCTTGTGTCAGCCACCTCAGCCTGTGATGATTCCGTTACCGCAGAAGCAGTTGTTGTGGTAGTTGTCGTTGCTGTTGCATCTTCTGATGAGTCAGCAGCACTGCTTTCCGTCTGCACAGCCGCAGCAGAGCTTTCGTTATCACTGTCGGAAGACCCACTGTCAGAACAGCCTGCCATGCCAAAAGCCATTACCACTGCCAATAAAAGAGCAGATATTTTTTTCATAATGTTACCTCCATATTTCTTTAATGAATTTATTTTACAACATTTTTTTATACAAGTCAACAAAATCTTCGGTATTTATAAATATTTTGTTAATTTCTCACAAACAGCCATAGGGCTTTTACAACATAATGTAGTAAGAAAAGCACAACATAATGTTGTATGATATATTAAATATAGACTATCAGAAAGGAATGGAGCGCCGCATGGTTTTTCAAAGAATACGAGATATGCGAGAAGATGCAGACCTTAAACAAAACGATATGGCAAAAATACTCCATTGCTCACAGCAAGCTTACAGCAACTACGAACTAGGACAGCGTGATATTCCCACGGATATCCTCATAGCCCTAGCTGAATATCACAAAACAAATGTAGACTATCTTCTGGGACTAACCAAAAACAAGACCTACTATAAAGATATGTAAAGTATACAATCCTCTTCTATGTAGGATTTGTTAAAATTGCCTATGACATTTTTAGAAAAAAAGTGCTATAATGTATATAAGAGACAAAATAAAGTTGTATTCACGATTTAATGTGGAAGGAGCGTTAAAAATGCTAAAAAAAGGCGACGTCATATCATATGGTACGACCGGAGTGTGCAAAGTCGAGGGCGAGTGCGAACAGACCGTCAAGGGTCAGAAAAAGCGCTACATAGTTCTAAAGCCTGTCCACCAAATCAATTCCACCTTGTATGTGCCGGTAGATAATGACGAGCTTAAAACAAAGTTCAAACCTCTGCTCACAGGCGATGAGATAGAGGAGATCATAAAAGAAATGCCCGAGGAGAGCTCCCTTTGGAAAGAAAGCAGCAGCGAGCGTGCCGAGCTTTATTCACAGGTACTTGAAAGCGGTGACAGAAAGCGACTTGCACAGCTTGTGAGAACATTGTATCTCAGACAGAAACATCTTATCGCGAAGGGCAGACATCTCCATTCATTAGACGAACGTTTTTTCAAGAATGCGGAAAATCTGCTCTTTGACGAGTTTTCAGCCGTCCTGGGCATATCCCAAGACGAGGTTTTCGACTTTATAGAAACCCGCCTGAGCAAAGCCTAAATACATACAAATGACACAAATAATATCGGCAAATAAAAAGGACAAACCACAGTGGCTTGTCCTTTTTGTTTTCATAAATGATACTCGATTATTCCTTGTCAACGTCCTCAACAGGCTCCTCGATAGCGTCGAGCTGAACTTCAACGTCAGCGTCCTCCTCAGTTGCAGCCTCATCCTCAGCAGGCTCTTCAGCCTTTTCCTCAGACTTCTCAGCGTCCTCTGCCTTGTCAGCTTCATCAGCCTTGTCAGAACACTCGTCGCAGCCGCAGCAATCGTCGAAATCCTCGTCGAGATCTTCGTAATCGTAGTTTTCAAGCTCCTTGTGCTTTTTAAATGCAAAAATAGCAGCAGCTCCTGCAGCGATCGCACCGAGTGCAGCTATAACTTTCAATCCGCTTGCCATAATAAAACGCTCCTTTTTTGAATATTCCACTCTGAACTGCGTTCAGACTATCTACAGTATAGCATATTTGTTATAAAAAATCAAGACGTTTACAAAAAATACTGATTTTTTATACAACCTGCTCAAAAAATCTCAGTAAGCTTTGACAAATTGCCCACCGCTACATATTTCCCGTAAGGCTCATTATTACGCTAAGAGCCGCCAGTGGAGCTGTCTCGCACCGCAGTATCCTAGGTCCAAGACTCACCACAGTGACCCCTGCCTGACTACAACTCTCCGCCTCATGGCTCTCGAAACCGCCCTCACAGCCAATAAACAAGCCAATAGTCTTTTCCTCGCCCTCACTGACAGGGGCAATGCCTGTCTTACTAAGGCTCACACCGCCCTTTTCGTAACACATAAAGCTCTCGTCGCACTCTTTTAGTTCACCAAGGCACTCCTCAAAGCTGATAAAATTCGTCACCTCAGGCACATATCCCCTGCCCGACTGTTTCGCCGCTTCCAAAGCTATCTTATTGTATCTCTCCACACGCTTTTCATAGCCGCTTTTTGCAGGTCTTGAAACGCACCTCGCCGTAATAACAGGCACTATCTTGTATACTCCAAGCTCCACAGCCTTTTGCACTATAAGATCCATTTTATCAGACTTAGGCAACGCCTGATAAAGCACCACATTCACAGTAGGCTCGTTTTCGCTTTTCTCAGCAGAAAGCACATCGCAAACCACTTCCTTATCAGAAATGGACAGAATTTTTGCTCTGTATTCCACCCTGTCCGCACAAACAGTTATGATATCTCCAAGTCTCATACGCAAACTTCTGCCGATATGATAAGCATCATTACCCCTGATAGAAATCGTATTCCCCGATACGCTGTCAACAAAAAATCTAGGCATATTCCCAACCAGTGTCAAGCACTGTCCTCCAATCTCAAATCACGATTTTACGCACTTTCACGACGCTTCCGTCGCTTCTTGGTATAGTATACCACACCTTCAAAAATTGTTCAACAAAGTTCACATAACTAACACAAAACTTTCATACGCAGTACATACGGGCAGGGTATTATATATTTGTCGCAAGGGACAAGACCTACCGAGGAAAGTTCCGAGAGCGGCAGTTGATTTTGGTATGTAGGCTTTTACCCCAAGCCTTCATATATACAGCTTGTAGATTAATTTCTACTAGCTTCTCCCCTATAATTTTTTATTTTTTGGCACCCACAGTTTTCTGTGGGTGTTTTTTTGTCCTGTCGAGGATATCGCAGGATGAACCTAATTTATGACGCATGACGCAAAAAAGCGGAACGCCCCACACAGAACATTCCGCTTAAATCAAACTATTCTATTTAGTTATATTCAGGGAGCGATTATCTTGCACCCTCAGCAAAGCCGCTGTCAACAAGATCAACAAGACCCTTTACTGCTGCTTCCTCATCTGGACCGTCTGCAATGATCCTGATAGTTGTGCCGCCTACGATGCCAAGTGAAAGGATTCCAAGAAGGCTCTTTGCGTTTACTCTTCTCTCCTCTTTCTCTACCCAGATAGATGACTTGAATTCATTTGCCTTCTGGATGAAAAATGTTGCAGGGCGTGCGTGAAGTCCTACCTGATTCTGTACTACTACGTCTTTTACGAACATACTGATCTCTCCCATTCATTATAATGCTGTTAAACTCCCTAATTAAGGGACTTTTTCAAGATACCCTCAGGTTATTTGATATATTTATTATACTCGACAAGTCTGCCTTAGTCAACGCAAATTTTAGACAAACAAGCGAAAAACCCGCAATTTTCAGCACAATGCTCTAAACTTTGCAACTTTTGTGATTAAACTTGTGATATATTCACAACACAGATTTTTACATTATATCACTTTGTACAAATTCATTTAACAATTATGTGAAAAATGTTGAAAACCAATGTCACTTTTTACTCTCTTTTTCTTCTAATTTGTGTATAATAGCCAAATCTTTTTCCGTCAGCGGACTTCTTTCCAACAGCTCAGGACGCTTCAAATAGGTGGCTTTTACAGCCTCCTCACGGCGCCATTTCGCTATCTCAGCATGATTGCCCGATAGAAGCACTTTAGGCACTTCCCTGTCGTGCCACACCTCAGGACGTGTGTACTGTGGATATTCTAGCAGACCATTATAATGGCTCTCGTCCTCATAGCAATCCGCCTGCGAAAGCGTTCCCTCCAGCATTCTCACAACGCAGTCCACCAGCACCAACGCAGGCAGCTCTCCGCCGGTAAGCACATAATCCCCCACGGATATTTCTTCATCAACTATTTCGTCAATGACCCTGCTGTCCACTCCCTCATAATGACCGCATAATATAAATATGCTGTCAAGCCGAGAAAGTTCCTTTGCACGCTTCTGGGTCAGCGTTTTTCCCTGTGGGGACATATAGATAACGTGAGGCTTTGCCTTTCCAGCTGTCACCGACTTGTAGCAGTTGTAAATAGGCTCGCACTGCATGAGCATACCCTGTCTTTCGCTGTAAGGGGTATCGTCTACTCTGCGGTGCTTGTCCTGAGTGTAGTCCCTGATATTATGACACGTTACCGTGAAAATATTCTTAGCCCTCGCCCTGCCTACTACGCTTTCAGAAAGATAATTCTCAAGCATTTCAGGAAAAAGCGTTGCAATATCTATGTTCAAATCAATTCCTCCATATCATGTCAAAAGGCTGGCAAGCCCAGTTTTCCGCAGCACTGTTCAAATGCTCCTGCACAGAGCCGCCGCTTTTTTCATAGTATCCTATGCCCTGCACAACACCGATAGTCACCACAATTGCGATTATTATCACCACAAATAAGCTCCATAAAGCAGACCTGCGCTTTTTCGGCTTGTTGCCCTCGTTATTATAGTATACCCTCAGACTTGTGAGCATATTGTCAAGCTCAATAAAACTCAGCCCCTCGCCCTTATATGTGTTGGCAAGCCTGTTGAATCCGCTCTCTTTTCTCAGCCTTTTTATAAGCCATTTTTCCTCAGCCCTGGGACTTCTCAGCCGTGGGCTTTCATCTATGTATGCTGTAAAAACTCTCTCGATACATTCAAGCGACTTTTTATGGCTGTTCACCTTTGGAAATATCAGGCTGAACATTCCGTCAGAATAATCTCTGACAAGCCTTTCCAAGTCCTCGTATTTGCAGAACTTCATTAATCAAAAAGCCCCTCCAACGGAGTTATCTTCATCACGCCATCCTCGATATCAGTTTCAGCCACAACTTCAGGTATTGCAGGAATAAGCCTTACATTTCCCTTTTCATCGGTTATGTGGTAAACATCGTTTGCGCCTGTCTGACTTACGTCTGTTATCTTGCCGTAGCTTTCACCGCTGTCAGCGTCGACCACTTCAAGACCTATAAGATCCTGAACAAAATAGCAGCCCTCATCAAGCTCCACATCGTCACGGTCGATATAAAGCACCCTGTTGCGAAGCTTCTGAGCCTCCTCCACAGTGTCAACACCCTTGACTTTCATTACAACGATATTCTTTGCAACTCTCGAACGCTCTATCTCCACAGGAGTACCGCTCTTATAATATAGTGTGTCAAATCCGCAGAGAAATTCAGGTCCATCACACCATGGCTGTACTTTTATCTCGCCCTTTATGCCGAACACCGATACTATCTTTCCTGCCTCAAGATATTTTTTTACGTCCATTTTGATTACCTCCCGATAACAAATCTTACAGCTTTCTTTTTATAGATTGTAACATATTTTTTTACCCTTTGCAACGCTTTAACTACGCTGTTATGCACATAGCTCAGGATATTTACAAAAAGTTTATTAATTACAATTCGGTTACTCAAAACGAACTTTACGCCCCTCTTTTGTACAAAATCACCATGAAAACCTGTGATTTAACAAAAAATTCACACATAAGAGAGCAAAATGTGTTACAATTTGTAATATATCAGACCGCAGACCAGTGCTTGAAACTGCGGTATAAAAGTTTTTTTGCATATTTTCACTATAAAACACTTGCAAAACATATCGTTTTTTGTTATAATAACAATGTGCAGACATCTGCCCTTATGGGGTAATTATGCCCATGGCAGAACTTAGGTCGAAAATTTTTGCAAGTAGAGGGGAATAACTTATGTCAAACAGATTATTTCAGAGCGTTGTTCATCAGATGCGTGACACTATCGACTACGTCATAGGCGTAATAGATGAGAACGCAACTATCATTGCCTGCTCTGAGCTTTCACAGGTCGGAACGACTAACGAATTTGTTTCGTTAGATCTGGTCGATTCACACGACATTTTTGTTAGAGACGGTTATACCTATAAGCCATTCGGTGCTCATATGAAACCTGACTATGCTGTTTTCGTTGAGGGAACAGACGAGGTGGCAGCAAAGTATGCAAGCATACTTGCCATTACTCTTTCCAGCATAAAGCAGTATTATGACGAAAAATACGACAGAAACAATTTCATCAAGAACGTAGTGCTTGACAACGTGCTGCCGGGCGACGTTCATGTTAAAGCTAGAGAGCTGCATTTCAGCGCTGACATTTCAAGAGTGGTGCTGCTTATCAGAATACTCTCCACAAATGACGTTTCAGCTTACGATGTTATCCAGAACCTTTTCCCTGACAAGTCCAAGGACTTCGTTTTCAACATCACTGAGAGCGATATCGTGCTTGTTAAGGAAGTGGCAAACGGCGTTGAGTCAAAGGATCTTGAAAAGCTGGCACGTTCTATTTCCGATACCCTTTCAAGTGAATTCTATACAAGAGTCACTGTAGGTATAGGAACAGTAGTAGAGGGCGTAAAGGATCTGGCAAGAAGCTTCAAGGAAGCACAGGTAGCTCTCGAGGTAGGAAAGGTGTTCGATACTGACAAGAATATCGTTTCTTATGACAATCTTGGTATCGCAAGACTTATCTATCACCTGCCTACAACACTTTGCGAAACATTCCTTAAGGAAGTTTTCAAGAAAGGCTCTATCGAGTCGCTGGATCATGAAACACTTTTCACTATTCAGAAGTTCTTTGAAAACAACCTGAACGTTTCTGAAACTTCAAGAAAACTGTTTGTTCACAGAAATACTCTTGTGTACAGACTTGAAAAGATCAAAAAGCTCACGGGTCTTGACCTGAGAGAGTTCGACCACGCTATCATCTTCAAGATAGCTCTTATGGTAAAGAAGTATCTCTCCGCTAACCCTGTCAAGTTCTAAGTCCTACGAGCTAAAAAGAGGCTTGCTTGCCTCTGTAAAACTAAGGCGGTGTAAATTTTGGTAGAGTTTAAAGACGTGTCCGTTACCTATTCAAGCGGTGTGGACGCTCTGAACAAAGTAAACCTGAAGATAAACGACGGTGACTTCGCTTTCGTGGTAGGTCCTTCAGGCGCCGGAAAATCAACACTTATCAAGCTGGTGCTTAAAGAAATAGATGCGACCAGCGGTACAGTAATGGTAAACGGCTTCAATCTGAAAAAGCTGAGAAGAAGAAAGATACCTGCCCTTCGCAGAACTATCGGCGTTGTTTTTCAGGATTTCAGACTTATCCCTACAATGACAGTTTATGAGAACGTGGCGTTCGTGCTGAGAGTAATCGACGCTCCTGCAAAGTACATAAGAAGCCGTGTTCCGTATGTTATAAGCCTTGTGGGACTTTCCGATAAGGCGAAAAGCTATCCGACCGAGCTTTCAGGCGGTGAGCAGCAGCGTGTGGCACTTGCAAGAGCACTTGTAAACGACCCACAGCTCATCATTGCCGACGAGCCGACAGGAAATATCGACCCTGCGCTTTCATATGAGATAGTAGAGCTTCTCAAGGGCATAAACGAGTGCGGCACTACCATTCTTATGGTTACCCACGAGCATGACCTTGTGCGCTATTTCGGAGGCAGAATTATCAACATCAACAAAGGTCAGATCGCCTTTGACGAAGTGATAGGAGGCTCCAATGAAAGCAAGTAGTTTTAGATATCTTATAAATCAGGGCTTCAAGGGCATTTGGAAAAACAGAATGATGACGTTCGCCTCTTTCTGTATCCTGCTCGTTTCCCTGCTTATGGTAGGCACTTCGGTGCTGGTTTCCATTAACCTTACAAGAATAATCGGCGGTATTGAGGACAAGAGCGAGGTTATCGTTATCGTTAAGGACGGCACAAGTCAAGCTGATATGCAGGCCCTTGAAAATAAGCTCAAAGAGGTCGGAAATATCAATACGGTGAGCCTTTATTCAAAGGACGAGGCGTGGAAAAATATGCTCAAGGGCATGACTGATGAGGAAAAGGATTTCTTCCAGTATGCTGACGATAACCCATTGCCTGACACATACAAGGTAACGGTCAAGGATATCGAGAAGATGAGCGAAACAACCACTCAGATAGAGACCTTTGACAATGTTGACTCAACAAAGTCCCCTACAGCATTTGCTGATATCCTTATCAGTATCAGAAGAGTATTTACGATAGTTGCCTTTGCGGTCATTGTGGCACTTGTTGTGGTTTGTCTGATAATCATTTCAAATACCACCAGAGCAAGCGTTTTCGCAAGACGTAAAGAGATCAACATCATGAAATATGTAGGCGCTACCAACAGCTTTATCAGGATACCTTTCTTTATCGAGGGTATGATAGTTGGTCTGCTCGCAGCCGCAGGCGCACTGTTACTCACAAAGTTTGCCTACGAGGGAATTTACAACATCTTCAATGATGACTTCAAGCTCTGGAGCATTCTCGGTGTTCAGAATTTGTATTCGTTCAAATCCCTCTTGCTCCCTGTTGCAGCATCTTATCTTATCGCAGGCGCTATTATCGGTGCGGTGGGTACTTCTATAAGCACAGGCAAGCATCTTAAAGTATAATACATTTGCCAAATATAGACATAAGGCAGGCTATGATCCAACGGGGTTTTTAGACTGCCTTTTGTTGCAGTTTAAAGCATATCCTGACATGAGATAAAAAAGAAAGAACGTGCGGGATAATGCGTTAGAGAAAGATAAAAACGTGTAAAAATGGTCTTTTTTAAGACGGAGGACAAGTATGAAAACAGGTATATTCACAATGAAGCGAGTATTGGCTTTCACTATCGCCGTAGTTGCTTCCATGACAATGCTTGCAGGCGGCACACAGCCGGTCATGACAGCGCAGAACGCTTCTGCAGAAAGTCAGGCAATAAAGAACAACAAGAAAAAAATATCCTCTGCCAAGGATAAAATAAGCGAGCTTGAACAAAAGCAGGCTGACCTTGACAAGCAGATAAACAGCACAAAGGACGATATCTCCAAGGAGGAAGAAAATCAGAAAGCTATCCAAGAGCAGATAGAAACTGTTCAGGAAACTATACTGACCCTTGAGGATTCTATCACTGACCTTGAAACTGAGATAGCCGACCTTGAAGAGGCTATCGCAAAGAGCGAAATAAAAATAAAAAACAAGAGAACTGAGATAGAAAATGGCGTTGTTGACTTCAAACAACGTCTTAGGGCAATGTATGTTGCCGGAAATAGTTCATACACCGATATTCTTATTGGTTCGACGGACTTTTATGATATGCTTATGAAAATAGAGCTTGTCAAAAGAGTGGCTGACCATGACAACACCATGATCGACGGACTTGTTGAACTTAAAGGCGAGTATGAATCTCAGGAAGCAGAGCTTGAAGCCAACAAGACTGAACTTGAAACTAACAAAGCTACCCTTGAGGAACAAAAGGCCTATCACACTGAGCAGAAGAAAAAGCTTGACGACCTTTATGCAAAAAGTCAGGCTGTTATCGACCAGCTTGAGGAAGATAAGGCGGCTTATGAAGCCAATAAGGAGCAGATAAACAAGGAGCAGGAAGACTTCGAGGCACAGCTCCAGAAGCTTTACAAGGAGCAGGAGCAGATCAAAAAGAAGGAAGAAGAGGAACGTAAGAAAAAAGAAGAGGAAGAACGTAAGAGAAGAGAGGAAGAAGAACGTAGACAACAGCAGCAACAGCAGAATAATAACGGCAATTCTTCATCTTCTAATGCAAACGGCAACACCTCTAACAGCGGTCAATCTTCTACCAATAACGGTGACTACAATTATACCGACAAGAGCCAGTTTACATGGCCTGTGCCGGGTTATTATCATATTTCCTACGGCGTGGGTTGGCGCTGGGGCGCTTATCACAAGGGTATCGACATCTGGTCTCCTGGAATAAGAGGCGCAAAGATATGCGCTGCCGCTGAGGGTACTGTTATACTCGTCAGCAACACCTGCACACACGATTATGGCAAGAACGGCTCATGCGGCTGTGGCGGTGGATATGGAAACTACTGCATAATCGACCACGGCAACGGCTACTGGACCCTTTACGGTCACTCACAGTATATGAGCGTAACACAGGGTCAGCACGTCAACAAGGGCGACGTTCTGGGTATTGTCGGCTCAACAGGATATTCAACTGGCGACCACCTGCACTTTGAGGTGCGATTGAACGGCGTGGCACAGAATCCGTCAAATTATGTATAAACAGGCAATGCCGAAAGGCCTTGCCCCACAACCAAAGGAGTCTTTTATTTCATGAACAGGCTTTACAGCTTAAAACGTATTCTCACTTTCATTATCGCATTCGCTGTTACCGCTGGCATTGCAGGAAGCAGCTACAATTCGTCTTTGAAGATAACCTCAGCGGACACTGAAAACTCGCAGGGGGAGGACTATAGCTATACTGAATCTGTGACTGACGGAGGTCAGCAAAGCGATGAACAAACAGAAAATGACGATAATTCTCAGGAGGAGTCAACAGGTTTTGACATCACACAGTATGCAGAACAGCTAAGAGAGCTATCAAAAAAGCAGACGGAAATAAACGAACAGCTCGACCAATATGATGAGGACATAGAGAAAAGCGAGAAAAAGCAGAAGCTTCTGAAAGAAAAGATAGATTCTATAAATGACGAGATAGACGTTCTCAACTCTTACATGACCGCACTGGAGCTTCAGATAAACACCAATCAGCGAAATATCGAGAAGAAGCAGGCTGAGATAAACAAGGGCATAGAGGACTTTAAACAAAGATTAAGGGCAATGTATATCGCAGGGGCGGACAGCTACACCACAATGCTTTTGGAATCAGACAGCTTTTATGACATACTCATGAGATTAGAGCTTATAAAGCGTGTGGCGCACCATGATGACACTATCATTGATAACCTTATAAAACTCAAAACTGAATATGAGGATATGCAAAAGACCCTTGACAAGCAGAAAGCCGAGTATGACGCTCAGTACACACAGTATACACAGCAGAAGGATATGCTCAGTCAGCTTTACCGCTCCAGTACAAAAACACAGCAAGAGCTTAAAGCTAAGCAGAAAAAGCTCAGAGAGCAGAACGAAGCCTATGAGGAGGAGCGTGAGCAGTTTGAGGGCAGCCTTTCTGGCATACTGAAATCATCAGGCTCAGGCGGAACAGCAAGAGATAACGAAGTTTCCGCCACAATGGCACTTGCAGATGTTAAGCTTGAGGAGCTTCACAAGGAGATAAATGACCGCCTTGACAAGGGCGAAAAGCTTGGAGATACCGAGCCTGATTACTACTTCGCATGGCCTGTTCCGGGGTCTTACTCCGTATCATCAGGCGTGGGAGCACGATGGGGCTCATATCACACGGGTCTTGACATTCCTGCGGCTCATGGCACGCCTATTCACGCTTCATGCAGTGGCAAGGTCATAAAGATAAACACCACCTGCACTCATGACTATGGCAAGGAGGAGTCCTGCGGCTGTGGCGGCGGTTATGGAAACTATGTTATCATCGACCACGGCAACGAATTCATTACCCTTTACGGACATCTCACAGAGGTAGATGTGGAGATAGGCGATGAGGTGAAAAAAGGCGACGTTATCGGCAAAATGGGTTCGACCGGCTTTTCAACAGGCGACCACCTGCACATTGAGATACGCTATCAGGGTTATATATTGAACCCTGCGTTCTATCTTGATGTTACACAATAAAAATAATCGACCTCTTATGGAAAAACATAAGAGGCCTTTTTTTATCTTATTTTGAAGCACTCGCACGCTTACAAAAACGTGAAATAATCGCTGTGATAAATCTTGTTCCTGCAGTGCAAAGAAGCATTATCACTGGGATAAATGTGACGATATATCTAGGTGGATTTTCCCAGATAAGGAAAAAGAGTATAACTCCCGTGAGAGTCACTATGCTGAAAAACAAAGCAGAATGGCGACGCTTGCCAGCGGCATAAACTGCACCAAACGCCATTGCTATGAGCATTGCACTGTGATAGCCGTCTACATAGCTACCAAGTAAGCGACTGTGCAATACCTCTCGAAGACCACCTGAGGGGTCGGAGCGTGATAGATATTTGCCATAGGAAAAACCACCGCTGTCCCACGTTCTGGCGACTTTGTGATAAGCCATTTTGCAGGCTTCATAAGGGGTGCTTATGTTTTCAAGGCGGGCTTTTATTTCCCGGATATTCGCCTGCTTTTTGGCGTCATATGTATCAAATGACATTGTGAAGTCAACGTCCTCGTCAACGTGGGTCTTGTATTCGCTGTTAAGGCTCATCATTATCCAGTGTGTAACAGGAAAACGATATCTGTCTACCATTTTTTCATCAGAGATACCCATGGCAAGACCGCCATAGTATGCCGCCTTTGACACGCCAATAAACAGCATAACAGCCGCAAGGCTCAGGATAGCTCCCCTTTTTACACCCATTTTCAGCACAAAAAATATCATCACTGAAATCAGAATTATTGCAATGCTTCCCTTTACAGTGTTTCCAAGTGCGATAAAAAGGCTTGCTATAAGAGCATAGACAACGCTTTTGGTTTTGCTTTTTTCTTTCACCGCAAGGGTCAGAAAATAAAGAGTACAGCTTACAAATATCATGCCTGCTGTATCAGAATGAAAAAACGGAGTATAAAGCAGCATAACAGGCATAAGTGCCGAAATAATGCCGCAAAAAAGCCTTTGGCTGTTAAGTTTGAATATCCTCTCCCCTGTGAGAAAGGTCATTATTACGCTAAGTTGAATAAGAATTACGTTAAAGGTCTGCCCCGCATAGATGCTCACGCCGCCGGTGAAAAGCTTCCATAAGGCGAAAAAGGGTATCTGCAAATATATCATGCCCCATGCGTTAGGGTATTTTGCAGCATAAATACGATAGCTTTCTTTGATGCTCCCCAGATCCTCACCCATGACAAAGCGTTTTGCGAACTCCCCTGTTATTTTTGGGTCAACCATTTCGTAATTGTAATAAAGATAACGCACAAACAATATCTGCAATGCAAGCAAAATCAGGCAGAAAAAAGCAAATATAAGTCTGACACGCTTTTTGGTAAGCTTCTTTTCACAGCGTTTCAGAGCAATATACAACACTATCGCCGCCGCAAGGAAAAATGGTCCAAGACAAAGCATTCGTATGTTACTGCGTTTTATGTATGAGATAAACACAGTTGCAGTGCAACAGCAGCACACGATCATGCTTGTGACCGCAAAAAATCGGCCGGTTTTCTTCACAAACATTTTTATCTCCTTATTAGGATGTATCCTCATAATATATTTTTTTACATGAGTTCGCCCTGTTTTTTTATTTTGTTCTATATTTCTACATTTGAATTATATCATCAACGGAAATAAGTTTCAATTATTTTAACAACTGAAATTGAAGGAACTTTTTAAAGTTTTTTTAGTGAATAAAACAAAAAAATCGCCGCTCTGTTGCAAAAAACAAAGCAGCGAGTATTAGTATAAGACCATTATTTTGTGCCGAAGATCCTGTCACCTGCGTCGCCAAGACCAGGAACGATATAAGCGTCCTCGTTGAGCTTTTCATCAAGGTTGCCTACATAAATGTCGATATCAGGGTGAGCCGTTCTCAGAGCGTCAAGACCCTCAGGAGCAGCGATTATGCACATGAACTTGATGTTCTTGCAGCCCTTGTCTTTCAAAAAGTCAACAGCCTGTATCGCAGATCCGCCTGTCGCAAGCATTGGGTCACAGACAATAACAAGTCGCTCGTTTATTCTATCAGGGAGCTTGCAGTAATACTCGTGAGGCTCGTGTGTGACCTCGTCACGATAAAGACCGATATGTCCTACCTTTGCAGACGGAACGAGTGCAAGAAGTCCGCTTACCATGCCAAGACCTGCCCTCAGGATAGGCACGATAGCAAGCTTTTTGCCGCAGAGCATAGGGAGTTTTCTTGTGGTTATAGGTGTTTTCACCTCAACGTCCTCTGTTGGAAGATCTCTCATAGCCTCATAGCCCATGAGCATTGCGACCTCTTCCACAAGTATACGGAACTCTCTTGTTCCGGTCTTTTCGTCACGCATAAGCGTTATTTTGTGCTTTACAAGCGGGTGATTGATGATATTTACGTTTCCCATTTTCCGATTTCCTTTCGTAATGATTTATAAATTCGCATTTTTGTGTGCAGTAACGTGCGAACACTGTTCGCCTCTGCAATTTTGTTATAATTATTTCTTGGCTGCGTTGCCTTTTTTCTTTGAGAGCATAACGTTTGTAAGAATGCCAAGGATAAGTGCTGCCGCTACTTCTGTGAGGGTTATATCACCGAATGTGAGTGTCAGACCGCCGATACCTGCAATGAGGATAACGGACACAACAAAGAGATTTCTGTTATCGTCAAGGTTTGCGTCCTGTATCATTTTAAGACCTGAAACTGCGATAAAGCCGTAAAGAGCGATACAAACGCCACCCATTACGCAGGCAGGGATAGAATCAACGAACGCAACAAGCGGGGTGATAAACGAAAACAGCATACAGCCTATTGCTGCCGCAAAGATAGTTACTACAGAAGCATTTCCCGTGATAGCAACGCAGGCAACGGACTCGCCGTATGTTGTGTTCGGACAGCCGCCGAACAGTGCGCCCGCGATAGAACCTACACCGTCGCCGAGAAGCGTTCTTGTAAGACCAGGCTCTTCAAGGAGATCATGGTCGATGATAGAAGAAAGGTTTTTATGGTCAGCAACGTGTTCTGCAAAAACAACAAGTGCAACTGGCACATAGGCTACAAATATAGTTGCAAAATATGTGAAGTCGAACTCCTTAAGACCTTTCAGACCTGAAACAAATGCAAAGTCAGGCAGGCTCACAAATGTTTTCAGTGAAACGCTGCCGTCTGTGAGCATATAGCTGCTGAAAACGCTGAAATCTACTATTTTAAGGGCGTCAATATTACATACATTGCCGATAGCAGTGAAGATAGCTGCGGCTGCATAGCCTGCGAGGATACCGATTATAAAAGGTATAAGTCTGAGTGTTTTCTTGCCATATGTTGAGCAAAGCATTACCACTGCGAGGGTAATAAGACCGCAGATAAGAGCCACATATGACGAACCTACAGGCACGTTGGATACAGTTTCGATTATCTCAGGTGTGCCGCTGTCGGTGGAGACTGCATACTCTGTTACCTGCTTTGTTACGTCGCCCTTGACGAGGTCGCCGATAGCATTTCCTGCAAGGGAAAGTCCGATTATAGCAACGGTCGGTCCTATTACCACCGCAGGCATGAGCTTATTGAGCCAGCCTACTCCAACAAATTTTACTACTATTGCGATAACGACATATACAAGTCCTGCAAGGAATGCACCAACGATAAGTCCAAGCATACCAAGCTGCATTGAAACACCGCCTGCAAAGGCCGCCGCCATTGAGCCTAAAAAAGCAAAGGACGAGCCAAGGAACACAGGGCTTTTTCTTTTTGTAAAAAGGATATAAACTATAGTTCCCACACCTGCACCAAACATTGCAGCCGCAGGAGTAAGACCGTTGCCGATAATAAGCGGCACAGCGATGGTCGCCGCAAGGATAGCCAGCATCTGCTGAAGTGCGAACACTACCAGTTGACCAGCCTTTGGCTTGTCTGAAACATCAAAAATAAGTTTCAAAATAACACCTCATTCATATTTATTCTTTTCCCATATACAAGGAAAAACACTTCTTTTCGGCGGCTTTTCCGACACAAACCACCTTTTTAATTTTAACTTATAACAATATTTTTGTCAATGAGCTAAATGCCGTATTTCAGCAGGATTTTTTGTGCGTAATTGCCCATTTTCTTTGACAAATAAGCTGTTTTGCGTTATAATAGCAATTGATATATTGTATTATGTGAGGTAATGACATGAAAAATTACAGATATGTTCTTTTTGACCTTGACGGCACGCTTACTGAGTCGGGCGAGGGCATAATAAATTCGGCTGTATACGCACTGAAAAAGTTCGGCATAGAGCCTGAGATGAGCACAATGACAAAGTTTCTCGGCCCGCCGCTGAAAGACTCTTTCAGGGATTTTTACGGCTTTGATGATGAAAAATGCGAGCAGGCTGTTAAATACTACCGTGAATATTACACCACCAAGGGCATTTTCGAGAACCGTGTTTATGACGGCGTTGAAGAATGTCTTAAAAAGTTGTCAGAGGCTGGGCTTCACCTTGCGGTGGCGACTTCTAAGCCGCAGGTCTTTGCTGTAAAGATACTGGAGCATTTTCACCTTGCGCAGTATTTTGACTACATAGGCGGTGCGGAGCTTGACGGCTCTAGGAGCGTAAAGGCGGACGTTATCGTGCACACTTTGAAAAACTGCGGAGTTAATGACCGCTCACAGGTGATAATGGCAGGCGACAGGCATCATGACGTGCTTGGTGCAAAAGCTCTTGGTATAGATTGTATCGGTATGCTTTACGGCTACGGCACAAGAGAGGAGCTTTCGAAGGCAGGTGCGGTGTATATAGCCGAAACGCCTCTGGAAGCCGCAAAATGGCTTCTGGGATAAATTTGACAGGTGTACAAAAGAGCGAAAACCTATTGCAAAAGTCAAATGTTTATGATATAATAAAATAAATTATTATGTGGCGGCATAAGAAATAAGCTTGTGATCCTGCCACGATCAAGAGGAGTTGTTTTCTGTGATAAAGTTTCGCAACCACATTGGAACTATAGGTATATCCACTGGATATCTCAGACAGCTTATCTCGGATACTGCCGAAAGCTGTTTCGGCGTGGCAGGACTTAACGCCTATGGTGCAAAACAGGGCGTTTCTGCAATGCTAAAGAAAGAGAACACCACAAAGGGCGTTATAATCCGTCAGGACGGGGACGAGCTTATCGTTGACCTGCACATCACTGTGAACTACGGCATAAATGTCGGAGCTATCGTTGACAGCATCATTCACAAGGTAAATTATGTTCTGACAGAGCAGGCAGGGGTCAACGTTAAATCTGTGAACGTTTACGTTGACGAAATGAAAGGCTGAACGTCCTAGGATATCTATAACAGTATAGGAGGAAAACTATAGTGAATAGGAGGAAAACTATAGTGATAAACGGAGGCTTGCTGCGTGACGCTGTCATAAGTGCCGCACACAGCATATCTAACAAGAAAAAATCAGTTGACGAGCTTAACGTGTTCCCAGTACCTGACGGAGATACAGGAACAAATATGTCAATGACTATAACAAATTCCGTAGCAGAGCTTGAAAATCTCAACGACGATACAGACTGCTCAGTTGTGGCAAGCACAACAGCTTCTGCACTTCTTAGAGGTGCAAGAGGAAACTCAGGCGTTATACTTTCGCTTATTTTCAGAGGCTTTGCAAAAGGACTTGCAGGCAAAAAGGAAATGGGTGCGAACGAACTTGTTGAATCGCTGGAACAGGGCGTTTCAGGAGCATACAAGAGCGTAATGAAGCCTACAGAGGGAACTATCCTGACAGTTGCAAGAGAGTCTGCGGAGAAAGCAAGAGAAATGCTCCACTCCACAAACGATCCTATTATTATAATGGAGGAAGTTTGCAAACAGGCTGAGCTTTCACTGAATGAAACACCAAAGCTACTCCCTGCGCTTGCCAAGGCAGGCGTTGTTGACGCAGGCGGCAAGGGACTTCTCATTATCTTTGAAGCAATGAGAGATGTATTCAAGGGCGGCGAAATAGTAAAGGCTGATGCTCCTGCACAGAAACAGCAGGTAACAGTCGACACATTTGCGGCTACTGTTGGTCAGTATGACTGTGAGATACACTTCACATACTGCACTGAAATGATAATCACAAAGAAAGCTGACGCTGACGATTCATCAAAGCTGAGAGCTTATCTTGAAACCATAGGTGACTGCGTTGTAGTTGTTGAGGACGATGAGATAATAAAGGTACACGTTCATACCAACGACCCTGGTAAGGCAATACAGAAGGGCCTTGAATTTGGCTACATCAATCTGCCAAAGATAGAAAATATGAAGCTCCAGCACAAGGCCAGACAGAAAGAAGCAAAACAGGAGTTCGTTCCTGCAAAGCCTGAAAAGCAGTACGGCTTTGTTGCAGTTGCGGCAGGAAACGGCATTGAGTCAATGTTCAGAGATATCGGTGTTGACTGCATCGTTAAGGGCGGACAGACTATGAACCCGTCCACTGAGGATATACTTGCGGCAATAATGTCATGCCCCGCTGAAACGGTTTTCGTTCTGCCAAACAACAAGAACATCATCATGGCGGCTGAGCAGGCTGTTAAGCTTGCAGACAGAAAGGTATGCGTGCTTCAGACAAGGACTATACCGCAGGGAATGTCAGCAATGCTGGCATTTGACCCTGACGCTGATTTCAATACGAACCGCATTGAGATGACCAATGCACTTGAAAGAGTTGCCACAGGTCAGGTAACATTTGCGGCAAGGGATTCTGACTATGAAGGTCACGCTATCAAGCAGGGCGAGATACTCTGCATTGAAAACGGCAAGCTGAGCTTTGTGGAAAAGGACGTTTCAAAGGCAGCTTACAAGCTCACAAAGAAGCTTGTTAAGGGCGACAGCTCATTCATCACTATCCTTTACGGCTCAGACGTTACAGACGAGGCGGCTGAGGCACTGCAAAAGCAGGTAGCTGCGAAGTTCTCAAATCTTGATGTAAACCTTATAAACGGCGGTCAGCCTGTTTACTACTACATCATTTCTGTAGAATAAGATAACAAGGCGGACGGCATTGAGCTGTCCGCTTTTTTGTACAATGGAGAAATTTTTATGAGTGATATAACAAAGGTTCAGTGCAGGAAATGCCTGTTGGAGGATATGGACGAAAATGATTTTCTCCGTGATATGCGTTCGCACATTGCGGCATATCCTGCGGACAAGAAAGTATCAGAGGAAGAGTATCGTCAGCGTTTGGCGTTTTGCAAGGATTGTGAAAAGCTTGTGGACGGAATGTGCGTTTTATGCGGCTGTTATGTTGAGCTGAGGGCGTTGAAGATAGGTATGCGTTGTGCGGATATAAACAAGAAGTGGTAAAGGCATACTGTTCATTCAGGCAAGTTCCTTCCACCGCAAAATCGCTACGCTCTTTGCGGGTTTTACTTTGTTTATTTGGATAGAAAAAGCGGTGCAGAGATTTTTTCTCCGACACCGCTTTATTGTTTCTTTTACTTTTGTATGCTTTTTTACTTTTCTGCACCGCTTAGTCGGCTGTCGCCGAATGAGGCTCTGCCTCATACTCCGCAGGGGCTTTGCCCCTTGACCCCACAAGCCCTCTAACGCCGGGCTTGAGCCTGCGTTTTATCTCTCGCTACGCTCGGTGTTGGGGGCACAACTTTGGTCAGCTATGCTCATTCCTCACTCCTCACTCCTCACTTATGACATTGCTTCTTCCATTTCCTTTACAAGCTCTCCGAACATTGCAAGTGCCTCATTGATAGGCTGAGTTGTTGCCATATCTACACCTGCACCCTTAAGCAATGAGATAGGATCAGTTGAGCAGCCGCCTTTCAGGAAGCCTATATAGTCCTTTACCGCAGGTTCGCCATACTTCAATATCCTCTGTGAAAGTGCGATAGCCGCAGAATAGCCTGTTGCATACTGATAAACATAATAGTCATAATAGAAGTGCGGTATCCTAGCCCACTCCAATTTTATCTCATCATCAAGCACTATTCCGTCACCGAAATAAAGCTTGTTTAGCTCGCCGTAAAGCTCGTTCAGTCCTTCGGCTGTCAGACTCTCCCCTGCCGCTACCATTTCATTTATTTTCAGCTCAAACTCTGCGAACATTGTCTGGCGGTAAAGTGTGGTACGGAACTGTTCAAGGAAGTAGTTTATAAGGTAAGCTCTCTGTTTTTTATCCTCGGTATTTTTCAGCAGATACTGCATAAGAAGGGCTTCGTTGCAAGTTGAAGCAACCTCTGCCACAAAGATAACGTAATCTGAATATACCACAGGCTGATTTTTGTTTGACAGATATGAGTGGATAGCGTGACCCATTTCGTGCGCCAGCGTAAACATACAGTTAAGTGTATCCTTATGATTGAGCAGCACATAAGGGTGAACTCTTGCACCTGCGGAATATGCTCCGCTTGTTTTGCCCTCGTTCTCGTAAACGTCTATCCAGCGGTTTTCAAAGCCCTCTTTGAGTATTGCAAGGTAATCCTCGCCCATAGGTGCAAGGGCTTTCAGGACAGTTTCCTTAGCCTCCTCAAAGGTTATCTTCATATCTGCGTCAGGAACAACAGGAGTATAAAGGTCATAGAAATGAAGCTCATCAACGCCCAAAAGCTTCTTTCTCAGTGCAACATAATCGTACATATAGTGCATATTGTCATGGACGGCTTCAATAAGGTTTTTGTACACTGAAACAGGCACTTCTGTTCCGTCCAAAGCGGCTTCAAGGCTTGAATCATATCTTCTTGCCTTTGCATAGAAGTTCACCGCTTTTATCTGTGCCGACAATGTTGCCGCACAGGTGTTCTTGAACTTGTCAAATGTGCCGTACATAGACTCGAAAGCCGACTTTCTCAGTACTCTGTCCTCGCTCTGCACCAGTGGGATATAGCTTCCGTGTGTGACCTGATGAGCCTTGCCGTCCTTATCCACAGCGTCAGGGAAACGCAGGTCTGCGTCAGAAAACATAGAGTAGATATTCTCAGGGGACTGACCCATTTCACCAGTGAGGGCAAGTATCTTCTCCTCAGCCTCAGAGAGGATATGAGCCTTTTTACGACGTAGCTTATCCAGCGCACGCTTATAAAGCTTCAACTCAGGCTTATCCTCATAGAATTTCTGAAGCTTATCCTCCTCGATAGAAATTATCTCAGGTGTTTCAAAGCTTCCTGCTGAGTTTACCGCAACATAAGCGTTCATAAGCTGACCGAGAAAGCCCTGATACTTTGCATTTGCAGTGTCCTCGTCAGAACGTCTTTGAGCATAGTTGCCAAGGCTGTCGCAAAGAACAGATATCTCGTCTGAAAGTTTCATAAAATCATAAAGCGTGTCAGCACTCTCGCTAAGCCTGCCCTTGAACGCCGCTATTCTCTCAGGCATAGCCTTAAGCTTCTGCAAGTCCTCCGCCCACTTTTCGTCAGTGGCATAAATATCCTCCAGTGCCCACTTGAACTGTTCAGGCACTTCACTTCTCTTAGGTATTCTTTCCTCGCTCATTTTCATGACCTCGTTTCTATAATAATAGGTATAGGCTTGTCTTGTGTGGTATTGCCTATAATTAATTTGCGTAACGCTGGTTACATTATACCCCATTGACGTACTTTTGTCAAATTAGGGCAGGTGAACTGTAAAATAATACACGATACAAATAAAAATATGCCCAGCGGCATAAAGCTAGGTGCCAATCTCCTTTGCGAGCTTTATTGCCTGCTTTTTAAACTCTTCATCATATTGTTTTCATGTTCCCATTGATGACACACTCCCTTGTTTTTATTATACTTTGATTGTTTTGTATGTGTCAAGTTTTATTATACAGGATCGCAACTATGATGTAGGAGATTCAGGACTGATATAATCACAGCATAATGAAAAGGGCAATGTCCTCCGTGAGTGGAAGGCATTGCCCTTTTTTCCTTTAGAAAAAATCAGTTCAATTGTTTTTGCAGACATTGAAGGCGATACAGATCATCAAATAAAGTGTCTGCTTTGTACTGCTCCCTAAAACTATAATTTCATCATACGATACCCAATACCGATATGTGTTTGTATCAGCGCCTGACTGCTGTCACTCAGCTTTTTTCGCAGGGTAGCCATAAATACACGCAGGGAGGCTTCGCTGTTATCCGCAGGAGTTCCCCATACACTTTGGATAATGTACTTATGCGTCAGCACCTTGCCGACATTCTTGGCAAGCAGGCAAAGCAGCTTGTATTCTATCGGTGTCAGGTGAAGTTCTTCATCATCAAGGTGAACACAGCCCGAAACATAGTCTATCCGTAGCCTGCCATTGACAAACTCCGTGACCGAAATGTTTTCGGACTTCATAAGCCGCCTTTGTATCACCCTGAGCCTTGCGAGAAGTTCATCAACAGAGAAAGGCTTTGTCAGGTAATCATCTGCACCTTTGTCAAGGGCTGTTATCTTGTCACTTTCCTCGCTCCTTGCACTGACTATGATGATAGGAACATCGCTCCAAGTGCGTATATGCACTATCACCTCAACGCCGTCAATATCAGGCAGTCCAAGATCAAGTATGATAATATCAGGCTTATGCGAAGCGCTGAGCATGATCGCTTCGTTGCCCCTGACAGCAGTAATAAAGCGATAGTCGTTCATTTTAAGAGTAGTTGTAATAAGATTTCTGATAGGCTTGTCATCCTCCACCACCAGAACAAGATATTCATTCATTTAAATCGACCTCTCCTATTGGCAGAGTAAAGCTGACAACTGTACCATTTGGTATGTTGTCGCTGACAGATATAGTACCGCCGTGTGAAGTAATAATTGACCTGCACAGTGCAAGCCCCAGTCCCAGACTTCTCCTGCTGTCTGAGGAACGGCTGCCACCCGTGTAGAACATATCAAATACCTTTTCTTTTTCTTCATCGGAGATACCAGTGCCGTGATCGGACACGGATACCACAACAGTATGCGCATTTTCTCGGCGCACACTGACGGTAACATCAGAATCCTCATCACTGTACTTGACAGCATTATCCAGAAGATTGACTATGACCTGTACGATAAGGTTCGCATCTGCCATAACGGGGATTATCTCGTCATACATATCAACGATGATATTTCGCTTTGGGTGAGTGCGTTTGGTGTGTCTGACAGCCTCCTGAACAATGTCATCAAGTATCTCTACCGAGATATTGAGCTGCATTCTGCCGTCCTCAATTCGTGTAGCGTATAAAAGATTTTCCACCATTTCGATAAGCCACATTGATTCGGAATAAATATCCGTGTATATCTGCTGACGTGCTGATTCATCAAGCGTATCGCCGCCGGAAATGAGCGTACTGGCATTGCCTGATATGGAGGTCAGCGGTGTTCTGAGATCATGGGATATGGAACGGAGCATATCAGCTCTAAGCTGTTCATTCTGCGCCAGAAGTGCCGCCGCCTCCTTTTCACGGGCATTCTGCTCAGCGATCAGGATATTGCGTTTCAGCTTATTGGCAAGCGTTCCTGCAATGAACGCTGTAATAAACATCGTCACAAATGTGACAAGATAGCCTGCATCGTGAACTGAAAGAGAAAACTCAGGATAGGTGAAGAAGCAGTTGAAAAGCATCACTCCTACTAATGATGATATCAGGCAGAAATACATCTTTGATGTAAAAATGGATATCACAAGCACAGCAATAATATACAGCATGATAATGTCCGCATCGGCAAGTTGAAAGGCTTTGAATGCGTATCCGGCAAGTGTTGCGGCTGTCAGCACCACAATACATATAGCGGAGTCTTTGAACACAGAAAATGCTTTAGAACTTTTTATAGAATTAGCAGTCATAAGGATCACCCTTGTTATTATAACATATCACTTTTGTGTTCGTCAACATCATCTTCTGACAGGTCGTGTCCACGTCTGCTCTTTTGTATCTCCTCGATGAATTCATCTACTTTTTTCATAACATAAAAACCGTAGAGAAACATTGCTCCTACAGACAGTGCAAGCAGAACATCTCTCACACGATCATCTCCTAGATTCTGAAACACTTCTGGATATCCCGAACCTCACCTATGACAAATGCGATGTCATCAGTTTCAATTACAGTGTCCGGTGAAGGGATAAATACCTCTTCTCCTCGTTTGATCGTCAGAATATTGATCTTGAATTTCTTTCGTATATCGATCTGTGAAAGCGACTTTCCGAACCAGTCCTTCGGTACTTTCAGTTCGTAGATCGAGTAATTGTTATCCAGATGAATAAAGTCGAGTATGCTGTCTGATGCATATTTTGTAGCGATGCGAAGTGCCATCTGCTTCTCAGGATAGACAACCTCATCGGCTCCGTTTTTAAGCAGGAATTTCATTTGTACATCATTTGTCGCACGAGATATGACTTTCTTTGCCCCCAGCTCCTTGAGCAAAGACGTTGTTTCCAGAGAGGACTGAAACCGGCTGCCGAGGGCAACAATACAAACATCATAGTTTCCTACACCAAGCGAACGGAGAAATTCCTCATTGGTGCTGTCACCGATCCTTGCGTTGGTCACATAAGGCAGGATATCGTTGATATGCTTCTCATTTTCATCTACTGCCATGACCTCACACCGAAGCTCCTCCATGCGTCTGGCAATGTGACTGCCGAATTGACCTACTCCGATAATTAAAACTGTTTTCATATATAAGACTCCTTACCCTACAGATATTTTTTCAAGCGGTAAGCGTGAATTCTGACTGTCCGCCGACGGCAGAGCTGCATAAATGAGTGTCAGTCCGCCGACTCTTCCGAAAAACATAAGTATCATCAGTATCACACGGGATACAGCAGACAGACCGCTTGTAATGCCGAGTGACAGCCCAACAGTACCGATAGCTGAGCTTGTTTCAAACAGACAGGTCAGCAGCGGTAGATTTTCCACTCTGCTGATAATGACACCGCTTGTAAAGAACAATACAAGATACATAAACAAAACAGCGCCTGCACTGCGGACAGTTTCGTCTGATATTCTTCTTTTGAAGCACTGCACATCATTTCTGCGGCTAAACACTGTGATCGCAGAAAGGAACAGAACAGCAAAAGTCGCTGTTTTCATACCGCCCGCGGTGGAACCTGGAGAACCGCCTATAAGCATAAGAATGACCATAATGGCTGTACCTGATTCATCCATAGCAGCGAGATCAGTTGTGTTAAAGCCTGCGGTTCGTGTTGTGACAGACTGAAACAGTGAATGGATCGTCCGGTCATGGATAGTCCCATGGTCATATTCAAAAAAGAAGAAATACAGCGCAGGCAGAACGATCAAGACAGCAGATGTCATCAGTACGACCTTGCTTTGCAGAGAGTAGCGCCTGATTCTGTGCTTGTGTGTTCCGATATCGCCCCAGACGAGAAAGCCGATGCCTCCCGTAATAATCAGCAGCATAATGATGATATTGAGATAGATGTTGCTGTGGTAAAAGGTCAGCGATGAGAACGGTTCTTTTATGCCGAACAGATCAAAGCCTGCATTGCAAAAAGCCGATATGCTGTGAAACAAGGAATACCACAGTCCCTTAGCGATACCAAGATCATTGCAGAAAACGGGTGCAAGCAAAGCCGCACCGATCATCTCTATGATAAGTGATGTTTTAAGGATAAAGCCTGTCAGCTTCACAATACCGCCTACCTGCGGTGCGGAGATGGATTCCTGCATCGTACTGCGTTGCCACAGACCGATTTTCCGCCCTGATGCTCTAATGATCGCAAGCCCAACGGTGATAACGCCCATACCTCCGATCTGAATTAGCATCAGAATGACCGCCTGCCCGAACAGAGACCAGTATGTAGCAGTATCCTTTACAACAAGTCCAGTCACACAGGTAGCTGAAACGGCTGTGAACATTGCATCAGGGAATGAAGTCACACACCGCTGCCTTGATGAGATCGGCAGCATCAGAAGCAGCGTACCTACCAGAATCAGGCAAAAGAAACTGATAATGATGACCCGAAATGAAGTCATATGAGTTCTGTTTTTTACTCTATTTTTATGTAACATCGTACACCTCTCGTTCAAATTATAGCTTTATTATATCACATGAGTGGTTAAGGTGCTGTTAAGATTACGGTTACGGCGTTAAGATTTCGTTAAGGCACAATATTGATGTGTGCTGCTTGCCCGTAGTCTATTGGAACACCTGCAAACCGTTCCGCACAAGTCCATATCATCATTATGGCACGCGCCACAATGACAGCATACCCTTTTTGAAACTGAATAACTCACAAAGAACTGAGATTTGCTCACACAAGCACTTCTCAGGTCTTTTCAGACGGTTAGTTTTCCGCTCCGCAGGCTCGGACGGCTCTGAGGGGCGTTTCCGTTCGTCTGAAAGCACTGTCAAGCCGAGGTCATCGCCAATGCTCTTGGTGGAGAAGCAGAGACAGAAGAGAATGAGGACACTAATAAAAAAAACAGGCTCTTGATACAAGAACCCGTTTTCATGGTGCCGGTGACCGGGGTCGAACCGGTACGGTATCGCTACCATCGGATTTTGAGTCCGACACGTCTGCCAATTCCATCACACCGGCACATAACATTATGATTATAGCATACTTTTTTCATTTTGTCAAGCAAACTGCAAGTAAATTCTGCATTTACTCCTTTGTATATTTTCAACATAAAACATATTTGACGACTCTTGACTTTTGGAGAATTTTATGATATAATTAAAAACAAGGCAGTAGAGAAATTATTTTCTCCGTCATCGGCAATTACGGAACTGCTGCCGCAAAATAATCGGGAGGGATCTATCGTGAATATAAATGAAATGACAGTGCTTATATGCGACGATTCTATGTTCGCTCGCAAAAAGCTCAGTATGTCTATTTCTGGATTTGGAGTAAAAGCCGTTTATGAAGCAGCCGACGGTGAGGAGGCTGTTAGCAAATATAAGGAGTTTAAGCCTGACGTGGTTTTCATGGATATCATCATGCCAAAGGTAACAGGTATTGAAGCCCTCAAACAGATAATAGCAGAAGACCCTGACGCTAAGGTGATAATGGCTTCTTCTGTTGGTACTCAGAGCCATTTGAAAGACGCTCTTAAGTCGGGAGCTGTGGACTTTTTGCAGAAACCTATAGCTGATAATGACGCTCTAAAAGTTCTTGAGAACGTTGCAAGGGGGGTACTGTAAATGTTTGCGCAGTTTTTTGGAGGCTACCTCTTTAACCATAAGCTTTGTACCGCCGAGGATCTTACTCAGGCTTTCGAGGCTAAAAAGCATACAAGACTTCGCCTTGGTGTTCTCGCTATAAACGCCGGTCTTATGACAGCCGAGCAGGTGGAGCACGTCAATATCACTCAGCAGAGTGTCGACAAACGTTTTGGCGACCTTGCCGTGGAGCTTGGCTATGTTACCGCTGACGACGTTGAAAAGCTTCTCGCTCAGCAGCCTACAGATTACCTGCTCCTGGGTCAGACCCTTGTTAATAACGGTGCTCTTACCAATGCTGAGTTTGAAAAGGCACTTAAAGACTATAAGGCTGAAAATCAGATAACCGACGATATTTCAGACAATCAAACAGAAACTCTACATAACCTTATCAATGAGTTCTATCATTTTGACAATGATGAAAATGCTCGTATCTGTACTGATTATGTTACTTTGCTTTTCAAAAATCTTATCAGATTTATCGGTGACGATTTCACTCCTATGGAAGCGTCAGTTATAAAGAATTTTGCAGCAGAACATATCGTTATCCAAAAAATAAATGGAAAATATAACGCTGAGGCTTGCATTGCCACAGATTCAAAGACATATATGGCTTTCGCTGAGAGGTTTGCAAAAGAGAGCTTCACGGAGGTCGATGACTTTGTAAACGCTACAGCAGGCGAATTTCTGAACGTAAACGACGGTCTGTTCGTTGTAAATGAGTCAAACGAGCATGGCGTTGAGCTTACACTTACACCGCAGGAATTTTTGGAAAATGGTGAGCTTGCCCTGTCAGGCACTGCATTCTGTATCCCTGTGAACTATCCGTTCGGCAAGCTGAATTTCATCATTGCCACCTGATATAATTTTACAAGCACATAATATCCGCCGCTGTCCAGCTTTGTTCAGCGGCGTTGATGTTCTTTGCCTTTTTTTATAACTTTTTTTCAAAAACACTTGAAATTTCATTGGAAGTATGTTATAATAGTAAGGTAACAAAAGTTAGATTGATATGATTCAGTTATTGTTCCTCATCAATCCGAGATATAGGTGTGCGGGTCCTGTGCAATGAAACGCTGTGAACCATGTCAGGCGGGGAACCGAGCAGCATTAAGCGGTTTGTTTCGTGTGTCACAGTTCCGCCCGCACGCCCATATGTCGGATTGATTTTTTTATTTTCTTGATTGGAGTGAGAGTTTTGTATCAGGCATTGTACAGAAAATGGCGTCCAATGTCATTTGACGATGTTGTTTCACAACCGCATATTACAACTACTCTCAAAAATCAGATAAAAAGCGGCAAGACCGCTCATGCCTATCTTTTCACAGGCTCGAGAGGTACGGGAAAGACCACCTGCGCAAGAATTTTTGCAAAGGCTATCAATTGCCTTGACCCACATGACGGTGAGCCATGCCTTGAATGTGAGATATGCAAAGACGCTGACAACGGCACTCTTTCCGATATTATCGAGATTGACGCTGCTTCAAATTCTAAAGTAGACGATATCAGAGAACTGCGTGAAGGCGTTGTCTATACTCCTGAAAGATGTAAATATAAGGTATATATCATAGACGAGGTGCATATGCTTTCCGCGGGCGCATTCAATGCCCTGCTGAAAACTATGGAAGAACCTCCTCCGCATGTCAAGTTCATTCTTGCCACTACGGAGATACATAAAGTTCCTGCAACTATCGTGTCGAGATGCCAGCATTTCGACTTTCACAGGATAAGAAACGAGGATATCGTTTCAAGGCTTATGTATATTGCTTCTCAGGAGGGCTTTACCCTCCACGAAGATGCCGCAGGCATGATAGCAAGGCTTTCTGACGGTGGTATGCGTGACGCACTTTCTCTTTTAGACCAGTGCGTTGCCTATGAAAATGACATCACCCTTGACGTTGTGTCCTCAGCTTCCGGCATTGCAGGACGTGATTATCTTTTTGATATTCTCGAAAAGATAGCCGAAAAGGACGCCGCAGGCGCACTCAGGGTCGTTGACAAGCTTTATGATATGTCAAAAGATCTGAAAGTCTTGGCAGGCGAACTGCTCGCTCAGATGAGAAATGTCATGATAATCAAAACTATCGACAACAACAAGGATCTTATAACTTGTCTGCCTGACGAGTATGAAAGACTTAAAGCCCTTGCAGAACGCATGAAGCTGGACGAGATACTCGGGGATATAAATACTTTGCAGGAGTGCAGCGAGCGTTTTGCAAAAAGCACATCAAAGCGTATCGAGCTTGAAATGTGTATCATAAAGCTGTGCGGGGCTGCTCAAAAAGCAGGCGCAACTGTACAGGCTGTATCAGGCAATGCTGAGATCACGGTGCTTCTTAATAGAATAACTCAGCTTGAGAATGCACTAAAAAATGGTGCCGTTTTGCAGACTCAACCGCAGATCAACACACCAGCTCAGGAGGAACAAGCTCCACCACCAAAGCCTCTTGACCCGGATTTCAAGAAAATGAAAGCAAGCGACTTCAAGCTTGTGCAAACTTGGGACAACATTGTGGAGCAGGTCAAGCAGACAAATCCTGCCATAGGCTGTTTCTTAGTCAACTCAAAGGCTTATATGTGTCAGAATGTGTTGCTTATGATAGTACACAATGACTTTTATCTCAAAAAGTTCAAAGCAAGCGGCGACGCTACGGTGCTCAATGAGATACTGAAAAATAATTTCGGACAAAACTTCACTATCAAAGTCAAATCAGCCAAAAATGTCGCACCTGAGGATACGGAAAATCCTATAAATCAGTTGCTTGACAAAGCGAAAAAACTTGATATTGAAGTTGATATAAAAAAATAATTTTGAATATAAGGAGTTTTTAAAATGAAAGCAAGACTTCCACAGGGAATGGGCAAGGGTCCTTCCAATAACATGAATCAGATGCTCAAGCAGGCTCAGAAAATGCAGGACGAGATCACAGCTCTTCAGGCAGACCTTGAGCAGAGAGAGTTCACAGGTACAGCAGGCGGCGGAGTTGTTGAGGTAACTATCAACGGCAAGAGAAACGTCCTTAAGCTTGATATCAAGCCTGAGGTAGTTGATCCAGAGGACGTTGAAACACTTCAGGACCTCGTTATGGCAGCTTTCAATCAGGCTGTTGCTAACCTCGATGAAGTAAGCGACACTGAAATGCAGAAACTCACAGGCGGAGTATCATTCCCAGGTCTGTTTTAATGGCTGAGTCAAACGCACTGCCTTTGGTACTTCTGGCAGAGCAATTTGCAAAGCTCCCTGGTATAGGCATGAAGTCCGCACAGCGCCTTGCCTACTATGTTATGTCCATGACAGACGAGGACGCATCGGCTTTTGCAGCGGCTATCACTAATGCCCACAAAAGCGTTCATCTTTGCAGTGTTTGCCAGAACTTTACTGACAAGCCAAAGTGTCCTATCTGTGCCGACCCAAGACGTGACCACACAACGGTCTGCGTAGTAGAAGACCCAAAGGATATAGCAGCTTTCGAGCGTACTAAGGAGTACAAAGGCGTTTACCATGTTTTGCATGGACTTCTCTCCCCTATGGACGACATTTCCCCTGACAAGCTTAAAATAAAAGAATTGCTTGCGAGGATAGAGCCTGAGAATGTTAAAGAAGTCATTATGGCTACTAATCCTACAGTTAATGGCGAAGCTACGGCAATTTACATTTCAAGGCTGCTGAAACCCCTTGGTGTAAAGGTCACACGTTTGGCGTTCGGTCTACCCGTTGGCGGAGTGCTTGAATATGCTGATGAAGTGACGCTTTACAAGGCTTTGGAAAATCGAAATGAAATATAAGGAAAACCTCCCCGAACTATTCGGAGAGGTTTTTTTTACGTCTAAGATTTTTGAAAAATTCCGTCAGCGTATCTGCACACCACTCTTGCAGTATACCGCCTGTGCAAAGAGGTTTGTGATTATAGGGTAGCTCAAAAAGATTTACCACCGACCCGCAAGAACCAGCCTTTTGGTCATACGCACCAAAAACCACACGCTCAATTCGAGAATTTATTATCGCACCCGTACACATAGGACAAGGTTCGAGAGTAACAAAAAGCTCACAACCCATAAGCCGCCAACCTCCAAGATTGCGACTCGCTTCCTCAATAGCCACAAGTTCAGCATGAGTCAAAGGGGAACGCCCATACTCACGACGATTGAATCCCCTGCCGATTATTTCACCGCTGGAACGCTTCACAACTATCGCACCCACAGGTACTTCCCCCTGCTCTGCGGCAATTTCCGCAAGCTCCAACGCTTTTTTCATGTAAAGCTCATCTCTCGTCATATTATCCTCGCACACACAAACATGGTCACAAGAATTGCAGCTATCCACACTGCGATCGAGTTAGTTGCAATGAAAGATTTAACTCGCTTTGACATCGTCATAAAAGAATTATCATTTTCAATGTTGAATGTCCAGTCACCAAAGCTTGTAAGCTTCGAGTACATCACAAGTGATACACCAACGATCACTGTACAGATTATGACTTCTGCTATTTTGGCATAAGGAAGATCATAAAGAACAATGTAACTTAATACAAAATTCGTGATGTGGGCGCAAATACTCATTGAAATTGCAGTAAAAACCGAGCCTGTTCGTATAGTAAAAAGCCCAAGAACCGCAGTACAGCATACAACAAAAGGCAGATATGTAATATCATAGTAGCATAAACCATTCACAACAGCAGTGATCATAATAGCGAAAGTGTCGCCAAATTGACGAAAAGTCTGCAAAAAAACTCCTCGAAATACTATCTCTTGCATTATAGGAACAATGATCGCAAAGAAAGCAAAAGAAACAAGAGCAACAACAGGATCTTCAGAGAATACAAAAATAGAATATACCCCGTCTAAATGCACAGCTGAAAACAGCAGACTGAGGATATATTGTCCAACTCTGCCCACAACGATTATGACCATCATAATTACCACAGCAGTTCCACGCATTTTTTCGTAGCCCTTTGAATTTGCAAAAACGACTTTATTAGGGATCTTAGTAACGATCTTAAAAATAAGACCAGGCACAACAAACTTTGCGGCAAACAACAGACCTAAAATAAAAGTCATTCCAACACCATATCTGCCATATCCGCCATCTGTTTGAGAAAAATACACAAATGTACCAGTTGTATCCGGCGCGTATTTATTCACTATAAAATAGTTAAGAAAATCAATAGCAAGCATTACCACAAGACAAATGCCCAACAAACTACAGCATTTTAGCATAGAGATCCTCTCTGCTACCTCTGCCTTATGAGGCACAAAACCCTCACCATCAATGTATGAGTGTTCTCTTGTATCATGTATAAACTGGAATCCAAAAGAATTCTGAGGATTTGAACGCCACTTTGCAAACGACTTCTTATAATCATCACTCTGATTTTGATAAGTGGTATCCTGGGCAACGTCAATCATATAATCTTTAGTATTTATATCGTTCAAATTCTCACCCCCGATATATTAATTATAGCATATCGCCGTACTTTTTTAAAGCATGCAAACATCATTTAACTTATTATTCATAATATTTTAAGACAAAAAAAGACCGGATACATTTTGTACCCGATCTTTATATAGCGAACTAAAAATTAGTCTCTAACAGCTGTAACGACGCCAGAACCTACTGTTCTACCACCCTCACGGATAGCGAAACGAAGTCCCTCTTCGATAGCGATTGGAGTGATAAGCTCAACATCCATCTCTACGTTATCGCCAGGCATGCACATTTCCTTGTCAGCAGGAAGTGTGATAACGCCTGTAACGTCAGTTGTTCTGAAATAGAACTGTGGTCTGTAGTTGTTGAAGAATGGAGTATGACGGCCGCCCTCTTCCTTCTTCAGAACGTAAACCTGACCTGAGAACTTTGTGTATGGGTGAATGGAACCTGGCTTACAAAGAACCTGGCCTCTCTGAATGTCAGATCTCTGGATACCACGGAGAAGTGCACCGATGTTGTCGCCTGCCTCAGCGTAGTCAAGGATCTTTCTGAACATCTCGATACCTGTTACAACAGTCTTTGGTCTCTCAGTTGAAAGTCCGAGGATCTCAACTTCGTCACCAGTCTTGAGCTGACCTCTTTCAACTCTACCAGTAGCAACTGTACCACGGCCTGTGATTGTGAATACATCCTCAACAGGCATCAGGAATGGGAGATCAGACTTTCTGTCTGGTGTTGGGATGAATGTATCAACAGCGTCCATAAGGTCAAGGATTGGCTTGTAAGCTGGATCTGAAAGATCGTCTGGAGCTTCAAGAGCTGCAAGAGCTGAACCCTTGATGATTGGAGTCTCATCGCCAGGGAAATCGTACTTGTCGAGGAGCTCTCTGATATCCATCTCAACGAGGTCGAGAAGCTCTTCGTCGTCAACCTGGTCAGCCTTGTTCATGAAAACAACGATAGCTGGAACGCCTACCTGTCTAGCAAGGAGAAGGTGCTCTCTTGTCTGAGCCATAGGACCGTCAGAAGCAGCAACTACGAGGATAGCGCCGTCCATCTGAGCAGCACCAGTGATCATGTTCTTTACATAGTCAGCGTGGCCTGGGCAGTCAACGTGAGCATAGTGACGGTTCTTTGTCTCATACTCAACGTGAGCTGTGTTGATTGTAATTCCTCTCTCTCTCTCCTCTGGAGCTGAGTCGATGTTGTTGTAATCCTTCTTCTCAGCAAGACCTTCAAGAGCAAGAGTCTTTGTGATAGCAGCAGTAAGAGTTGTCTTACCGTGGTCAACGTGACCGATTGTACCAATGTTAACGTGTGGTTTGGTTCTTTCGAAATGTGCCTTTGCCATAGGAATTTTCCTCCTTAAAATTTAATAGTTTCCGATTTAACATACCGTAGTATAATTATATCAAATAAAATGCAAATTTGCAATAGAAAAAGCAGAAAATTTTCCGCAAATTTATTAGTCCTTGTTTCTTGAAGCCATGATCTTCTCAGAGATAGACTTTGGTACCTGAATGTAGCTGTCAGGCTCCATTGTGTACTGTCCACGGCCCTGTGTCTTAGAACGCAGGTCATTTGAGTAACCAAACATTTCAGACAGTGGAACGAGAGCGTCTACCTGAACAGCACCAGTTCTCTGCTCCTGACCGAGGATCTGTCCACGACGGGAGTTGAGGTCGCCTATAACTGTTCCGAGATAATCATCAGGAGCGATAACGCAAACCTTCATGATAGGCTCAAGAATGATTGGTGAAGCCTTTCTCATAGCCTCCTTGAACGCCATAGAACCGGCGATCTTAAATGCCATTTCAGAAGAGTCGACTTCGTGATAAGATCCATCGTACAGCTCAACCTTAACGTCAACTACCTGGAAGCCAGCGAGAACACCGTTCTCCATAGCGCCCCTGATACCTGCGTCAACTGCAGGAATGTATTCCTTAGGAATAGCACCGCCGACAACCTTGTTGATGAACTCATAGCCCTTACCGGACTCGTTTGGCTCAACGTTGATCTTAACGTGACCGTACTGACCCTTACCACCTGACTGCTTAGCGTACTTGTAATCAACGCTTGCAGGAGCAGTAATTGTTTCCTTATATGAAACCTGAGGAGCGCCGACATTAGCCTCTACCTTGAACTCACGGAGAAGTCTGTCTACGATGATCTCAAGGTGCAGCTCGCCCATTCCGGCGATAATTGTCTGACCTGTTTCCTCAGAAGTATAAGTTCTGAATGTTGGGTCCTCTTCAGCAAGCTTTGCAAGAGCGATACCCATCTTTTCCTGACCTGCCTTAGTCTTAGGCTCGATAGCGAGCTGAATAACAGGCTCAGGGAATTCCATTGACTCAAGAAGTACAGGATGCTCTTCATCACAAAGAGTATCACCTGTTGTTGTGTTCTTCAGACCGATAGCAGCACCGATATCACCAGCGTAGATAGTATCGATATCCTTTCTAGCGTTAGAGTGCATCTGAACGATTCTTCCGATTCTCTCGTCCTTGTCCTTAGTGGAGTTATAAACTGTAGAACCAGCTGTCAGAACACCTGAATAAACTCTGAAGTAGCAGAGCTTACCAACGAATGGGTCTGTAGCGATCTTGAATGCGAGAGCAGCGAATGGCTGATCGTCGCCTGAAATTCTCTCAACTTCCTCACCTGTATTTACGTCAGTACCCTTAATGTGTGGTACGTCGATAGGTGAAGGCATATAATCTACAATAGCGTCAAGAAGCTTCTGAACGCCCTTGTTTCTGTATGAAGTTCCGCAGGTAACAGGTACCATTGTGTTAGCGATAGTACTCTTTCTGATTACCTTCTTCATCTCGTCGATAGTGATCTCTTCGTCTGCGAAATACTTCTCAGCGAGATCGTCATCAACTTCTGCAAGATGCTCGATAAGGTCAGCGTGATACTGTTCAGCCTTTTCCTTGAGATCCTCAGGGATCTCTTCCTGACGGATATCCTTTCCAAGGTCATCATAGTATACATAAGCCTTCATTTCGAGCAGATCGACGATACCCTTGAAGTCGTCCTCAGCACCGATAGGGAGCTGGATAGGAACGGCATTACAATGAAGTCTTTCATGGAGCATATTCAAAACGTTGTAGAAGTTTGCACCCATGATATCCATCTTGTTGACATATACCATTCTTGGTACCTGATAGTTATCAGCCTGTCTCCAAACTGTTTCAGTCTGAGGCTCAACACCACCCTTAGCACAAAGAACTGTTACAGAACCGTCGAGTACACGAAGTGAACGCTCAACCTCAACTGTAAAGTCAACGTGGCCTGGAGTATCTATAATGTTGAGTCTGTGACCCTTCCAGTAGCAAGTAGTAGCAGCAGAAGTAATTGTGATACCTCTCTCCTTCTCCTGTGCCATCCAGTCCATTGTAGATGCACCGTCGTGTGTTTCACCGATCTTATAGTTTACACCGGTATAAAACAGGATACGCTCTGTAGTAGTAGTCTTGCCGGCGTCGATGTGTGCCATGATACCGATATTACGGTAATCCTGCAATTTACATTCTCTTGCCATATATATCCTCCTTTATACCTCTTACCATCTGTAATGAGCGAAAGCCTTGTTAGCTTCAGCCATCTTATGAGTTTCGTCACGCTTCTTGCATGAGCCGCCAACGCCGTTAAGAGCGTCGAGGATCTCTGCTGCGAGTCTCTCTCTCATTGTGTCCTCGTTTCTTTCACGAGAATACTTTGTTATCCATCTCAGACCAAGTGTCTGTCTTCTGTCAGGACGAACCTCCATTGGTACCTGGTAAGTCGCACCGCCTACACGGCGAGCCTTGACCTCCAGCTCAGGCATGATGTTATCCATAGCCTCCTGGAATACTTCAAGAGCAGGTCTGCCTGTCTTTTCTTCGACAATTTCAAATGCTCCGTAAACGATCTTCTGGGCAACACCCTTCTTACCGTCAAGCATGATGTTGTTTACAAGACGTGTAACAAGCTTAGAATTGTATACTGGATCCTGAAGCACGTCTCTCTTTGTAACTCTACCTCTTCTTGGCACTTTAATTCCCTCCTTCACAAATAATGAATTCACAGGTACTCGCTCTGCAACCACGGCACACAGCCGTTTTACAGCCCCGTCAGTTCCTTGTAGAGTCAACTAATATATATTAATCACTCCACATAAACTGTGGTCTTCGCAATATGCGACAATGAGTTATTACCTTGTTACTAAAATGAGCTTTTCAGTTTTTGATTACTTGGCTGCTCCTGCCTTTGGCTTCTTAGCGCCATACTTGGATCTCGCCTGCATTCTCTTAGCAACGCCCTGAGCGTCGAGAGTGCCTCTGATGATGTGATATCTTACACCAGGGAGATCCTTAACACGTCCGCCTCTGATAAGAACAACGGAGTGCTCCTGAAGATTGTGTCCGATACCAGGGATGTAAGCTGTAACTTCGTTTCCGTTTGTGAGCTTAACTCTGGCAACCTTTCTCATAGCTGAGTTTGGCTTTTTAGGTGTAGCAGTTCTTACTACTGTGCAAACACCACGCTTCTGTGGGCAGCTCTGATCGATAACTACCTTCTTCTTTGAGTTGAAACCCTTCTGAAGAGCAGGAGCTGTAGACTTGTCTGCAAGGACATTTCTTCCTTTTCTTACTAACTGGTTAAAGGTTGGCATATTTTCTCTCCTTTCATAGATTTGATACTATACGCCGATATACAATACATCAGCATACCTTGATATTATACACTATTCTCCGTCTCTTGTCAAGCACTTTTTCTTGACTTTTTTAACTTTTTGAAAATTTCAGTTAAATTTTCTGTCAAAAGCTATAAAAAGCACAGGGCAGCGGCTTTTCACGCCCTGCCCTGCAAATATATTCCCTCATTCCCTCTTGCTGTCTGTATCTAAAATTTGTCCTTTATCCGCCACTTCGACCTCTGTCTCGCTGAATCTATGATAAGTTATAACATAATCGCTGTCGTCCGTCTTGTCCGAATAGGTTATATCGTTTTGTACTTCGTTGATATAAAGTTTCAGATCATCACTAAAATAGGTGTTTGCACCCGTTGCAAATTTAATTGCAACGAGCCATTCATTTTCATCAAAGAAGTAATTTCTGTTTTTCTTTACCGTCGCACTTTGGGAACCGTACAATTCATTATTAGTATCTTCCTGCTCCACAATATCCTTATAATTGGAAGTTATACTGAAATATCTTCCGTCCACCTTGATAATTATGCCTTCCTTTGACCCTCCTGCTGTGGAAACGTTTATGGCTTTACCCTTTTCAATTGGTGTTATTATCAGCGGATAGATAATATCCCTTTCGTAATTGTCAGCATCATAATTGATATGCTTAACAGAATTTACCAGCGTATCAATTTTAAATCCCCAGTCCTTTTCAACAGGATTTAGCACAATGCTGAAGTCGTCAGCTTGCAGTATCATATCTTCGTATATATGCTGTACACTATCAAGAATGAGCTTATCAAGCTTTTCCTTGCCTGTATCCTTTGAACTGTCGATATCATAAGCATAGGCTATTGATGATCTAAGTGAATAATAGAAGTCTGTTCCAAAGCTGTCGCCACCGACCGTTTCGCCAAGACCTGTTGCGATCTCATCCGAGTTCCAATTACTCAGATTATCGCAGTTTGTGCCGACTGCGATTTTTTCGCCCACTTTCAGTTCGTCCGCATAAACAAACTTCCCTGTGGTAACATCTTTCGCTCTGAAATCAAGTTTAAACGCAGCGTAATAGTGGTATTTCAGGTATTCATATTCATTCACAGTAACATAGTCGATCAATCCGCCCTTTTCAGAGGTGTATTTCTCAACATATATCTTATCGACAAAAAGATATCCCGTTCCGTCCGAGCCGCAGCCGGCATACGTTCCGACCGCCGTTATCTCTTTGTCTTTAACGACCTGCTTAAGCGCATTTTGTGCCTGTTCTAAATCAGCCGTAAGCTCAGTGCTGTCAAGGCTTTCCGAACTGTCTATACTTGGCTGCTGCATACCGACATTGATCTTATGCTCATCACCGCTGCGATAAAGGGTCAGCGCACCGCCCACCACCAGAAGCAAAGCCGCAAGCACCGCACCTGCAAGCTGAAAGCCTGTAAGCTTCGTTTTCTTTTTCTCTATAGGTCTGTCATACATAAGCGCACGCTCCTTCCAATCCGAAGGAGTTTTAATGCAGTAAAAAGCATTTATCTTTTTCATTTGCTGCCCCTTTCTGTGATATCCTCATTGCAAACTATACCTTTAGTCAATGTTATGCTGAAAGTCCAGCCTCTACATAATAGTTTTTACCTCTTTTGTAGTGGAGCGGCTCAATTTCTGTTTCACAGAAATGCGACGTCCCGATACTTTATGTCTTTATTGACATTCATATAGTTCACAACATTATCATATCCTTCAGTTGTTCTCTTCCACGTTTGAGATGTGTTTTTATCGTGTTTTCCTTGATATTTGTCAGCTCAGCTATCTCCTGCACTGACAGCTCCTCAAAGTAATAAAGATAAATACTATCCCGATATTTCGGGGGAAGTCTGAAAATAAGGTCAAGTATCTCTATGTCGCTGCCGTCCTTTGAGAAAGACGTTATGCTGCTCAGATCGACTGTGTTTTTCCTCAAACGATACCGCAAAACACTCCGGCATTCGTTGAGAGCCACTCTGATGAGCCACGCTTTCGGGTTTGGCAGACTGCCTTTTTTCATCTGCTTGAAAAGCTTGAAGAACACGTTCTGATAGCAGTCCTCAGCGTCGGAAAAATTTCCCGTGTGCACCACGCAAAGCCTTGTTACCATATCCGAATACTCCTCTACAAGTTGGCGGTATTCGCTTTCGGTCATATTCTTCATGCTTTCACTTCCCTTCATATACTAAAACGCCGTGGCAGGCAAAAAGGTTTCATACAAAATAAAAAAAAATCAGCCCGCACGGTCAAAACCATGCAGGCTGATATAAAAGTCATTAGTACAACGGTGTTTCTGCGGTGTTATGGTTAGCCGCACTCTCATTCTTGACCACCTGAACGTTGTTGTAAACGTCCATACCGGTGCCGGCAGGAATGAGCTTACCGATAATAACATTTTCTTTAAGACCCATGAGCTTATCGGTCTTGCCTCTGATAGCTGCGTCTGTAAGAGCCTTAGTTGTCTCCTGGAATGAAGCAGCCGACAGGAATGAATCCGAGTAGCTTGAAGCCTTTGTGATACCCTGAAGAACAGGAACAGTTGTGATAAGTCTTGCGTTCTCGTCGCCAGCGTCGATCTGAGCCTGTATCTCCTCGTTGAGTCTTGCGACCTCTCCTCTGTCGATAAGTGAACCAGGGAGCAGATAGCTTGAACCGGAGTCGTCGATCTTGACCTTTCTCATCATCTGACGAACGATAACTTCGATGTGCTTATCGTTGATATCAACACCCTGCAGACGGTAAACCTTCTGAACTTCGGTGATGATGTAGTTCTGAACAGCCTTAGGACCATTAACTGCAAGGATATCAGCTGGGTTGATAGAACCCTCTGTGAGTGGCTCACCGGCTGTAACAGCCTGTCCCTCACGAACTCTTATCTTGTAGCCGTATGGTATAGCATAAGACTCCTGCTCAGGATTTTCAGTGTCCTCGCTTGTAACAGTGATCTGCTTGGTCTTCTTGACCTCCTCGATCCTAACTACGCCGTCGATCCTTGTGATGATAGCAGCACCCTTTGGGCGTCTGCTCTCAAAAAGCTCCTCGACTCTAGGAAGACCCTGTGTGATATCTTCCGCAGAAGCGATACCACCTGTGTGGAAGGTTCTCATTGTAAGCTGTGTACCAGGCTCACCGATAGACTGAGCGGAGATTACGCCGACAGCCTCGCCGACCTGAACGATATTTCCGTTTGCAAGGTTAGCGCCGTAGCACTTAGCGCAAACGCCATGCTTAGCCTGACACTGAAGAACTGATCTGATAGAGATAGAATCCTTGCCCTCAGCTTCGAGTGCAGCAACTATTCTTTCAGCGTCATGAACGTTGATAAGCTTGTTTCTTGAGCATATCATCTCGCCTGTCTTAGGATCCTTAAGATCCTCAACAAGGTATCTGCCCACAAGTCTCTCGCTGAGCGGCTCAATCATTTCGTTTCCGTTCTTTATATCGAATATCTCGATACCAACGTGAGTACCGCAGTCCTCCTGACGAATGATAACGTCCTGAGAAACGTCAACAAGACGTCTTGTAAGGTAACCTGAGTCAGCAGTACGCAGAGCTGTATCGGCAAGTCCCTTTCTCGCACCTCTGGAAGAAATGAAGTATTCCAGAATGTTAAGACCTTCACGGTAGTTAGCTCTGATAGGCATCTCGATAGTTGAACCTGATGTGTTGGCGATAAGTCCACGCATACCTGCCAGCTGTCTGATCTGGTTGATAGAACCACGGGCACCTGAGTCAGCCATCATGTTGATTGGGTTGTATGGGTCAAGGTTAGCTTTCAGAGCCTCTGTAACTTCGTCTGTAGCGTTGTTCCAGATCTC
>NZ_LARF01000167.1:0-253 GCF_000980385.1 Ruminococcus sp. N15.MGS-57 | reverse complement strand
GAAGTCGTAACAAGGTAGCCGTATCGGAAGGTGCGGCTGGATCACCTCCTTTCTAGGGAGTCAGACATTCAGTCAAAGCTGGACTTTGGTTGAATGGACAGGAAAGCAAGTTTCAGTATTGTTCAATTTTGAAGGCCTTGCAGAAATGCGAGATCTTCAAAGCATAAGGGACAGCGAAACCCGAAACGCAAGTAGCGCGGGGGTATAGCTCAGTTGGGAGAGCACCTGCTTTGCAAGCAGGGGGTCAAGGGTT
>NZ_LARF01000166.1:0-254 GCF_000980385.1 Ruminococcus sp. N15.MGS-57 | reverse complement strand
CCGACCTGCACATCAGAGGGTACTGCTATAAAGACTTGCACAAAGTGCAATGCGACAGTTACAGAAACTATAGCAAAGACTTCACACAAATATGCTGACACAGTTGTTGCACCTACTTGCACTGCTGACGGCTACACTCTCCACAAGTGTTCTGTTTGCGGTACTTCATACAAGGACAACACAACTAAGGCAACAGGTCACAGCTACGGAAATTCTGTTGTAACAAAACAACCGACCTGCACATCAGAGGGTAC
>NZ_LARF01000100.1:0-1473 GCF_000980385.1 Ruminococcus sp. N15.MGS-57 | reverse complement strand
CTAGTTTTTTCATAACCCTGTAAAGACTTTCAAGACAGCGTGTATACCCTTGTTTCCTGAGACGATGCCATAGTTCGGGAAGCTCAAGTGTCGGGTTCCGTTTGTGATACCTTTTGATAAGATCTATTTCTTCCTTGGTATGCTCATTGGGATGATGATGCGGTCGGCGTGATTTAACTGCAAGGGACTCCACACTTCCGTCCCAGCGTTTCAGCCAGAAATATATATATGAACGTGATTTATTGTATTTTCTGCTCGCTCGGCTCACTCCATATTTCTTTGCGTAATTCATTAAGGATTGACGAAACTTCATATCTTGTGTTATACTATTCATGAGAGATAGGCTTCCTTTCTGATTTGTATTTGTGTGGTAACTTTATTTTATCAGATTTTTGCCTATCTCTCTTTTCTTTTTTCTTAATTTTGTCCAATATCTATTGTAGCACTACACTCTGTCTAAAGGCTTGTTTTTATCTTCGACAGGGGCAAAAGCAAAGCATACCACCATTCCGACCAATAATAAGATAATATATATTATTGACAAATCAACATAACCAATAAATAATAACATTGCCATGATAATCACTATGGAAATAAAATAGCACCTCCACGGGGTGCTAGCGTGGTATCCTCCGGCATAGCTTCTCAGTGGTATATAAAAAACTAAGAAAGCTATGCTTTCAAACACCTTGCCCACAATAACGCCGATAACTATAGTGCTGATAAGGTTAAGTAAAACCGTTATCCCCATATTGAATCCGTATTCATACAAATCGAAATCGCTTTCTGATATAATACCTTTTTCACATAGACGTTGCGTTATTTTGCAGGCAGTTTTCTTAAACATTAGAACTTACGCAGTTTCTTAGAATCAGCAGGCAATTCAGGCTGGTGAGTGATGAACATGCATGTAGAATTCACGTTTGATACAGTAACCAAAAGTGCCAATGCTGCAAACACCTTACCCATTCTTGTGCTGAGTTTCATTAAATTTCTTTTCATATGATCTTCTTCCTTTCATAACAAGTTATGACTTGATTATACATAATACAAGAATAAAAAACCGTAAATGTCAAAAAAAACGTCTTTTTTGTAAAAAAAAGGGGCTGTAAAAAAAGTCCCCAAGAAAAAAGGCTGCGATCTTGCCAAAAAGCAAGACAGCAGTCTTTTTTGTGGTATAATTAAAGTATCATGAATAACCAACCACAAGAATATTATACACCATATCAATTAAAATTTCCAATAGAAATTGAAAAAATAATTGAAACAACTGACCCGGTATATACATTTTGTGAAGTGATGAATCATATTGACCTGAGTAAATACCTGACGACTGAGGACCGCAGGACAGGCCGTCCAAGATATGAAGAAGAAACTTTGCTGAAAGTAATACTGTTTGCATTTATGGAAAACGGATACGAATCATTGCGAAAAATAGAAAAACTCTGCAAAACCGATATTCGCTTTATGTGG
>NZ_LARF01000165.1:0-256 GCF_000980385.1 Ruminococcus sp. N15.MGS-57 | reverse complement strand
ACCTATGACCCTCTGCTTGTAAGGCAGATGCTCTCCCAGCTGAGCTAAGACCCCACAAGGATTAAAATCCTTTAACGACCCAGATCGGACTCGAACCGACGACCTTCGCCGTGACAGGGCGACGCTCTAACCAACTGAGCCACTGGGCCATATTTATTATTTATCTTATGAAATGGAACTGCTTTCAGTGGACCTTCGGGGACTCGAACCCAGGACCGACCGGTTATGAGCCGGTTGCTCTAACCAACTGAGCTAA
>NZ_LARF01000101.1:0-1477 GCF_000980385.1 Ruminococcus sp. N15.MGS-57 | reverse complement strand
CCATTGTGCAATATTCCCCACTGCTGCCTCCCGTAGGAGTCTGGGCCGTGTCTCAGTCCCAATGTGGCCGATCAACCTCTCAGTCCGGCTACTGATCGTCGCCTTGGTAAGCCGTTACCTTACCAACTAGCTAATCAGACGCGAGCTCATCTTTCAGCGATAAATCTTTGATAATCAAATCATGCGGTTCAATTATGTTATGCGGTATTAACGATCGTTTCCAATCGGTATCCCCCTCTGAAAGGCAGATTGCTCACGTGTTACTCACCCGTCCGCCACTAGATCAGAAAAGCAAGCTTCTCTTCTCTCGTTCGACTTGCATGTGTTAAGCGTGCCGCCAGCGTTCGTCCTGAGCCAGGATCAAACTCTTTATTTAAGTTGTATATACAGATGCTTTCGCATCTTTATATCGATCCTAGCAATCACGATTTCGCTCGCAATTACCTTTGTGATTTTTTCGTCTTTTCTGACTTCTTAAAGTTCCAATCTCTTGGAATTTCAAGGGCTTTTTCGCTTGTAGTGCATTGTTCAATTTTCAAGATACTTTCGAAGCAGCTTTCGTGCTGCAACTTTTATATTATATCACATTCAGAAGCTTTTGTCAAGTAAACATTTTGTGAACCGAAGTTCAGATCGTTTTCTTTTCTTTCCTTCTCGCCGTGACCAGCTTTTCTATTTTATCACATTCTGTCGTTTTTGTCAAGTAAACAATCTGTGAACTGATGTTCAACCCATCATTCTCTTTTCATCCTCGACAGCCTGTCCAAAACAGTCAGCCTATTCATTCTATCACACTTTCACGCTTTTGTCAAGTGAACTTTTCTTGAACAAATTCCACCGGCCGCTGTCGATCTCCCGATCCGCTCTTCCACTTTCTTTCATTCATTTGTCCTCTTGACTACCGCTCCCGTGCGACAGCTTTATTATTATACCACGCTATTTTGACTTTGTCAAGTAAAATCGATGTAAAATATTCCTGTTGAATTTTGTTTATTTCGCTAATAGTCGTAATCGCCCTCATCGTCGTCGTAATCATCAAACCAGTTGGTATCGTAGTCATCATAATCTGCGCCCTCGTATTCATCGTCAATTTCATCGGTATCGCTGTTATACTCCGGAAAATGATAAGAATACTCACGCTTGACCTTGCTGCTGGAATCCTCATGCGCACTGGTCTCATCCTGACTCTCTTCATAGAAGGAATCAAAAACGCTCGGCTCTGACGGTGTATCCGCACACAACTTTGCGATAATATAGATCAAAGAAATCACGGCAAGTATGACTGCAATTTTTTGTCCGTCCATATATCCTCCCGTATCAATATATCATAATTCAACTAACTTTTCATAAACCAAAACAACTTGGTCTTGTGTTGAATTTACGCCACTAGAATAATTTCCAACACCTATTGTCATAGAATTCTTCCCTAATTCATTTGTAATCATTTCTTTTAAGCGATAGCCCTGCTCTCCATGCC